>CAKTAA010000051.1 GCA_934526185.1 uncultured Eubacteriales bacterium
GGACCTTCCTGAAGGAGAACAACGTGGATATGAGCTACGGTGACGGTATTTTTGTGCCCGACGTCTTTGATCCCTCCGAGTATCCCATGCTATGGTATAAGTCCTGTCCTTTTGTAGTTTTCTAATGGATTGACGTAAAGAATGCTCTCTCCGGTTCCATAGTCTGAATAAAAATTAGAATGCAAATAGCAAAATGCGTCTGACGCAGCAGATGTAAAAGAACCGTCCCGCCGGAAATTTCCGGCGGGACGGTTCTTTATGCCGTTATTGAAAAAACATGAAGCAGCCTTAAGCTCAATGTGTAATTTTGTAAATTTGCAGTCATGCCAAGTTTATTCAAATATTTTGAGATACATTTATATAATTTTCACATATATACATTAGATTTGTGCTCATTTATTTGTTTTATCCATTGTGCTATACAGTGAAATATGATAAAAAATATATAGCGAGATAATCTATAGAAAAGTGAGATGAAACACGGAGTGAACGGAGGAAAAACATGCACATAAAGAAAATGGTAACATGGGTACTGAGCCTGCTGCTGACACCGCCATGCATAATTATGCCGGAAACGCTCGGAACCGCCGCGGCGAATGAGGCTGAGAAAACGGGCGCGGTAAACGCAGGCGCCGCTGCGGAGAGTGCGTCGGCCGGACGTGTGGGGAAGCTGACTATCTCCGGAAATGATCTTTCGGCGTATACGATAACCTACGCGACGGAGATCAACGACTGCGCAAAATATGCGACGGAGGAGCTTCAGAAGTATCTGGAAAACGCGACTGGCGTACGCGTACCGGTTGAAGCGGATTCGGATTCGGCGCGGCGAATCGAACTAATTTGTGATGAGAGCGGTGCCCACGGCGCCGAGGGCTTTACCATTGCTGTACAGGACGGCAATTTGGTCATCACCGGCGGCACGAGACGGGGAAATCTGTATGGCGTGTATGAATTTCTGGAGCAGTATGTAGGCTACCGCTTCCTGACAGAGGACGGGGAATACCTGTACGAGGTCGAAACCGTCGACATTCCGGAAGGAACCATAGACACGCAGAATCCCGTGTTTGAATACCGCGACGCGGATTGGAATTCGTATTATGGCATAGATATCACGGTGAAAAGAAAAATCGACGGATATACATCTTCACAAAGTGAACGGAAAAAGCTGGCATATGGGGATTATCTAGCGAAATATGGAGGCGGCTTGGGACGTTCGTCCTGGAACAGTCATTCCATCGGCGATATGTGCGGAACGGACCGTCAAACGGAGCAGCCGTGTCTTACGGACGAGGAAAAATATCAGAAGATTTTAAATGCGGTTATGGATCTGATAACAAAACGTCTCGCGTCCGGACAGGAGGTAAGGCAGATATCCGTATCTCAGGATGACAATGAAAATTACTGCACCTGTGATTGCTGCTTCAATCACGGTCTGGACGATCCGAACTGCGAGGTAAATGAAGGCTTCACCTTGGATATGGAGGGGTGGAGCAAAATCTGTGAGAGAATATACATATGGGACTATCATATGGATTTTACTTTTTATTTATCAGCTTTTCCCTATTTCGATCAGATGCATAACAATGTTCGATATTTTGCACAAAACAACGTAATTGGATATTATGCTCAGGGGTATAGAAGCGGTGCTGTCACCGGACGGTTCGGTGAGCTGAGCGCATACATGGCGTCAAAGCTGGCATGGAATCCGAATATGACAGATGAGGAATACGACAAAAATGTGAATGAATTTCTCGCACTGTATTACGGAGACGGTTGGGAAACCATTCGAAGCTATTATGACTTCATCATTGAAAGCGGAGATAAAAAAGACATTTTTACGTCGTCTGTACATGGCCGTGGGAAAACGTGAGAAAGATGGATTATGCCCTGCATCTGGAGGCTCTTGACGGGTGGTTTGATGATGCATTGGCGAAAGCGGATAATGTTCAGGAGCTCCGGATCGAGCAGCTTATGATCCATTATAAATTTTTGAGCCTGTCAGCAATCCATACGGCATATTGGACTTATGGCTCTGAAAAGATACGAGAAGAATATATAAAAGAATACGACAAGCTGATAAGTGATATAGAATACTATAAAATCAGCTTCGGTGAGGGACTGAATCTTGAGGGGCTGTATGATTACGGAACCGCGCCTTATTTCCTGTATAAATATATTTATCAGGAATGAATTATCCCGGAGCTAAAACAGAGGAAAATTTTAGACCGAAAACGCGGACGGTAAAACGGAGCGGTATATCTAACATGCCGCTTCGTTTTTTATGGCAAATACAAATCGGAAAAATAAAACGCAGAACCGTGCGTCTGGTGGTTTCAATGTAAATTAGTCGGCAGATATAGCGGCTTAATTTTCTGGATCATCAGAGTCGGGATAATAAGCTTTTCAAGAGTTCAAGCGGAGGCGCAATTCAGCACCTTTGCAGAACCATACAATAATCGACACGCAAAATTTACAAAAAATGCTTGCAAAAAAAATCTGTAATTTATATAATAATTAACATACATATTTTCTGCCGACAAGGGAACGGGAGTAATGAAAAATGAATGTGTTTTGTTTAGAAGGCAGAAAAAACGTGCGACGGCGAATTGGGTTTAAAAGTCCGGCGTCATAGTAAGTACATGAGTAAAAAACTACTTGGGGAGGATGTTTGTTATGTTTATGTTTTTGGAGGGCGCAGATGCGGCTGCCGCAGGGACGGGCAGCATTTTATCACTGATTATACCGCTTCTGCTTGTTGCCGTGGTGTTCTATTTTTTTCTTTACCGGCCGCAGAAAAAGCAGGAAAAGCAAACGGCTGATATGAGAAATTCGCTTGAGGTAGGCGACGAAATTACGACCATCGGCGGTATTATTGGAAAAGTAACCAGCATAAAGGAGGAAACAGTGATGATTGAAACGGGTCATGACCGCACAAAAATCCGAATTCTCCGCAGTGCTGTCCGTTCCATTGACGTCAAAGCGGATGAAGCTGAATAATTTTACAGGGTGATACATATTTTTTTCGGTTTTCTCATATCTTGGAGATGTACAAGGCTGTGCCGGCGTTCAATCCCGGACGTTTCCCGGAACCTTCGGCGAGAAGCGGCCAGACTTTTCACATTACCGGGAAGAAAGGAAACCTCTTACTCCCATATGCAGAGAGACCATTTGCCGCCTGAAAGATGTTTCACCGCGAGCTGACGCTGCAGAACAGGGAATAAGAACATGGAATGTATATGGATAATCGCCTTGCCGCGCAAAAGAGGCATACCAACGGTGCCGATACTCCACAGATGCTTTTTTCGGGAGCTTTTCTTTCAGGACTGAAAGCAGTCGGAATCGCACTTGCTGTAACGTTGGGCCTTCTGATGTTATTTGCTTTTATCTGCTATCAGCTTTCGGATCCGTGCAAGTATTCCGCGTATTTTGCAATGGCTGCTACGTTTATTGGGGCTTTTTGCTGCGGGTTTCTTTCCGCAAAATTCTTCGGTTCAAAGGGCCTGATTTCAGGACTTATCTGCGGGGTGGGGTATGCCGCAGTCCTGCTTTTGCTGTCTATCCTTTTGCCTGCGGACGAAAACGCGCATACCTTTGCCGGCGTAGCTATTCTGTACGTGCTGGTACTTCTTGCCTCGTCTATCGGCGGTTATATCGGCACCCATAAAAAAAAGAAGGATCCGGCTGCCAGAGCAAAAAAAATGCACCGAAGAAAAATATGAACTCACCATGCTGAACGAACGTCGGAATAAGAATGACGCTTATCAGGCATTCAGAAGCATGAAACTGGAAATAGTATGGAGAAATACACCCGCCTCCTGAAAAGGAGGCGGGTTGCCTTACTTATGTTTTAACGATTCAGTTCGACTCCGACGCAGCATACCGGTGGCTTTTCTGTTCCGGACGTCTGTGTATAGGGAACCAAACGGTTTAACCCGAGGGCAAGCAATCTGGGGACGTACCTCGTTTATACAAGTGCCGTCCAAGCCGGCTGTGCTAAAACTGTGATGAAAATATGCCGTGTCAGCAAATCGAAAGGCGGTTATAAATGATATGAGAATACAGGGGTTCCAAAAATTGTCGCTGGTAGATTATCCTGGAATTACTGCTTGCACAATTTTCCTTGGCGGTTGTAATTTCCGCTGCCCATTTTGCCACAATCCGGATCTTGTTCTTCCCGAACGGTTTGGCCCTTCTGTTGACGAGGAGGAGTTGTTGCGGTTTTTGCAGAAAAGAAGCAGGGTACTGGACGGGGTCTGCGTCAGCGGAGGCGAGCCGCTTATGCAGAAGGATTTGCCGGAGCTGCTAAAAAAAATAAAAGATTTGGGGTATCAGATTAAGCTGGATACCAACGGCAGTTATCCTGCACAGCTTCGTCGTCTGTGCAGGGACGGTTTGGTCGATTATGTTGCTATGGATATCAAAAATTCAGCGCAGTCTTATGCCATGACAGTCGGAGTGGAACGTCTGGATCTGACATTTGTGAAAGAAAGCGCGGCATTTCTTCTTGAGGGTGATCTGCCCTATGAATTCCGGACGACCGTTGTAAAGGAATTTCATACGGAGAGTGATTTTGAAGAGATCGGAAAATGGCTTGCAGGAAAAGAAAAGTATTATCTGCAGACCTTCTCAGCGGAACACGGTGTTTTGAAAGAGGGGCTGCATGCATACGATGAAGAGGAAATGCTGAGATTTGTGAATATACTCAGAAGATATATACCGAATGCGGTATTAAGGAAAATTTAATCTATTAAAATAACAAGATATTGTGCTTTGCTATTGACAAGCACAATATCTTGTGTTATTATAAATACACCTAAAAGAGAGAACAAAGGAAGGAATTACCCATGTATCAGGTATTGAAACGAGACGGAGCGGTTGCGGAGTTCGATATTTCCAACATTTCCACCGCTATCAGAAAAGCGTTTGACGCACAGAACAAGCAATATCACCCCAGCATTATTGATATGCTGTCTTTAAAGGTAACAGCAGATTTTGAACCAAAAATCAAGAACAGTCTGATAGCCGTTGAGGATATTCAGGACAGTGTTGAAGCCGTTTTGGTTCAGGCCGGATACGCCGATGTTGCCAAGGCGTATATTTTGTACAGAAAGCAGCGGGAAAAAATACGCAACATGAAGTCCACAATCTTGGATTATAAGGAAATTGTGGACAGCTATGTGAAGGTTACAGATTGGCGTGTTAAGGAAAATTCGACGGTTACCTATTCGGTGGGCGGACTGATCCTAAGCAACTCCGGCGCCATCACTGCCAACTATTGGCTCTCGGAAATCTACGACGAGGAGATAGCCAATGCGCAAAGAAATGCCGATCTGCATTTGCACGATCTATCTATGCTGACGGGATACTGTGCCGGCTGGTCGCTGAAACAGCTCATTCAGGAGGGACTGGGAGGCGTTCCCGGTAAAATTACGTCGGCACCGGCGAGTCATTTGGCAACACTTTGCAACCAAATGGTCAACTTTTTGGGCATTATGCAGAACGAATGGGCCGGTGCGCAGGCATTTTCATCTTTCGATACCTATCTTGCGCCGTTCGTGAAGGTTGATAACCTATCGTACCGCGAAGTCAAGAAATGCATTGAGTCCTTTATATTCGGCGTCAATACGCCGAGCCGTTGGGGGACGCAGGCGCCGTTTTCCAATATCACGCTCGACTGGACGGTGCCGCCGGATCTGGCGGAGCAGCCCGCTATTGTGGGGGGCAGGGAAATGCCGTTCAAATATAAGGATTGCAAAAGAGAAATGGATATGGTCAATAAGGCGTTTATCGAGACGATGATCGAGGGCGACGCCAACGGCAGAGGATTTCAGTATCCGATACCGACCTACTCCATAACCAAGGACTTCGACTGGTCGGAAACAGAAAACAATCGTCTGTTATTTGAGATGACCGCGAAATACGGAACCCCATATTTTTCCAATTATATCAACAGCGATATGGAGCCGAGCGATATCCGCAGCATGTGCTGCCGTCTGCGTCTGGATCTGCGCGAGCTGCGCAAGAAATCCGGGGGCTTCTTCGGAAGCGGCGAAAGCACCGGTTCAGTAGGAGTTGTGACGATCAATATGCCGCGAATCGCATATCTGGCAGAAGATGAAAAGGACTTTTACAGACGCCTGGATAAAATGATGGATATTGCAGCACGTTCTCTTAAGGTAAAGAGAACTACCATAACAAAGCTGCTTGATGAAGGGCTGTTCCCTTATACAAAGCGTTACCTCGGAACCTTTGAAAATCATTTTTCAACCATCGGCCTTATCGGGATGAATGAAGTTGGCCTGAATGCAAAGTGGCTCGGAGAGGATATGACGAGCAAGAAAACGCAGGTATTTACCAAGGATGTTCTCAATCACATGAGAGAACGACTCGGAGACTACCAGGAGCTTTACGGAGATCTGTACAATTTGGAAGCAACGCCTGCGGAGTCAACCGCATACCGGCTGGCAAAACATGATGTTGAGATGTATCCGGATATTAAAACCGCTGCGCGGCCGGGCGAGACGCCGTATTATACAAACAGCTCTCACTTGCCTGTCGGCTATACCGACGATGTTTTTGCGGCGCTTGATATTCAGGATGAACTGCAAACACTTTACACATCTGGGACGGTATTCCACGCATTCCTCGGAGAAAAAATGAGCGATTGGAAGAGCACCGCGGCTTTGGTACGGAAAATCGCGGAGAATTATAAATTGCCATACTATACCATTTCTCCGACTTATTCAATATGCCGCGATCACGGTTATCTGAACGGGGAGCAATATACCTGCCCTTCGTGCGGAAATTCGACAGAGGTTTACAGCCGGATTACCGGGTATTACCGTCCCGTGCAGAACTGGAATAACGGTAAGGCGCAGGAGTTCCGCGACAGGGTGGTATATGACATTGGCCGTTCAGGACAGCATGTGATGAAGGAGAAAAAGGCAGAGACCTGTACCTGCCATGTAACGCAGGCATCTCCGGTGACGGTACCGGTTTCGGAAAAGACAGAAAATACACGTATTCTGCTGGTTACAACAAAAACATGTCCGAATTGTAAGGCGGCGGAAGGGATGCTTCAGCGTGCGGGAATTTTATATGATAAAATGCCGGCGGAGGAAAACCGGGAGCTTGTAGAAAAACTGAAAATCCGTCAGGCACCGACGCTTGTGAGTATGCATGGTGAAGAGGCTGATGTTTATATAGGAACAGCGAACATCCGCGACTTTATTGCCCGAAATCAATAAGGAAAAGAGAGCTTTGCCGTTTCCGGAAAAAACGGAAACGGCAGCCTTGTGTTCTTACAATGGATTTGCGCCTTTGACAATCAATGGCCGCAAGGACAGAAAGAAGACCTTTGCAGGAGCAAAGGCAGGGAGATTATTATGTATGATATTATTGTTGTCGGTGCGGGACCTGCCGGCATGACGGCTGCACTGTATGCACGCCGTGCAGGGAAATCCGTATTGCTGCTGGAGCAGGGAAACATCGGCGGTCAGATCACGTATTCACCACGGGTAGAAAATTTTCCGGGCATTAAAGCGGTGAGCGGCATTGAGTTTTCAGACACACTTGCTGATCAGGTTCTCAGTCTCGGAGCAGTTTTAGAGGTAGAAAATGTACAGACTGTGCAGCCGGGGGAGGATTGTTTTATAGTAAAAACCGAGTATGGTGAATATCAGGCGCGTGCCTTGGTTGCTGCTACGGGAATGCAGCATAAAAAGCTCGGATTGCCGCGTGAGGAAGAGCTTGTCGGCTCTGGTGTATCTTATTGTGCGGTGTGTGACGGCGCGTTTTTTAAGGGAAAAGTTACAGCGGTAGTTGGCGGGGGCAATACTGCCGTACAGGACGCACTGTATCTTGCAGATTTGTGCGAAACAGTTCACCTGATACATCGTCGTGATTCGTTTCGCGCAGAACCGGCGCTTGTGAGCCGCCTTCTGAACACAACAAAAATTAGGCTGCATAAAAACGCCGTGGTTGCGGCGCTGTCGGGCGAAAAAAGTCTGAAAGGACTGCAAATCCGGAAAACCGATGGGGAAACGGAAACGCTTCTGCCTGTGGACGGCTTGTTTGTCGCCGTCGGACAGGCTCCGAAAAACACCTGTTTTGAAAGGGTGCTGGCTTTGGATGAGGAGGGGTACATTCCGGCAGGGGAGGATTGTGTCACAAACGTCCCCGGTATTTTTGCGGCGGGCGATTGCAGACGTAAAACTGTCAGACAGTTGACAACCGCTGTTGCGGACGGTGCCGTTGCAGGACTTGCCGCCTGTAGGTATCTGGATTCGCGTCTGTAAAGCGAACGGAGAAAATACAAATTTTGCATTTGTGCAACTGACATTCGATAAGAAAAAGAGGCCTTTTCAGATTCCTTCAAGGTATTGGCTGCTAAAAAACAGCCCGCAAAAATCAATTATGGTTTGCGGGCTGTTTTTTTATTGAAAGTACAGTAATTTTTGAATAAAAAGGGGTAAATTGAGCTATTCGGAAATTTAAATCGCCGTTGAATCACGGTTTTTAACAGCGGATTTCTGAGCCATTGATAGTAACAAGCGAAAAGGAGATACTTTTTAAACGGTTAGAACAGCTATCCAGAGGGGCATATAGGTGAAAAATATAGTTTGGAAACGGTATCGGCAAAGGTATGTTGGTTCGAAGTTTCTTAATTTACTTCATTAAGCTGCTCTGAATTTTTCACAAAAGCGGGAGCACGTGCTTGAAAAAAGTTGTCAAAAGCGGTATAATAGAATCCGGCAGTGCCTATAGCGGGCAGCTTTTTCAGTTATAAGCATCGTTTCTCTGAATGATCAAAATATCAGGTTAGGGTTCTGCCCGGATGATACCGTGTGGTATCCAAATAAAGAACAGAAAAGGAAAACAAAAAATATGAATGAGAAAGAAATCGGAGAAATTCGGCGGCGTTTCCGTCCGGATAAGAATAACATTTCCCGGATTCGGGGGTGTTACGTCAATGAAAAAAAAGAAATTATATCGGAATTCAACCAGTCTCTTGCTCTGATGTCGGAGGCAGAAACCGAACAGCTTTTGGCGATTATGAGAAAAACGCTTTCGGGAACTTTGGACAAAAATCTAATTGATATAGAGTTTTCCACTCAGCAGGTACTGGAAGGCGAGGCACACCGACGCCTGACAGAGCTTCGGAACTCGTCGCTTGAGGATGACGCTGAGGTTGGCAGTTTTTTTTCACAGACCATCGAAGCACTGACAATAGAGGGAAATTATTTAATTCTGCTGGCGTACGACACATATGATGTACCCGCATATCGCAGCGACGGAACAAAGGACGAGAACGGTGCGGGAATGTTTTCATATATTCTTTGCAGCATTTGTCCTGTCAAGCTGACGAAATCCGCTTTGGGATATCATAGTAAAGAAAACCGATTCTGCAATATTACGCAGGATTGGGCAGTCTCTGCACCGGAGCTTGGCTTTATGTTTCCGGCGTTTGATAACCGAGAAGCGAATATATACAATGCCGTTTATTATACTCGGAATGCGGCGGAGAATCATCAGGAATTTGCGGAAGCCGTATTTCAGAGCGTGTTGCCGATGCCTGCGGCTGTGCAAAAGGAGAAGTTCGACACACTGCTCGGAGAGGTGATAGCGGAGGATTGCAGCTATGACGTTGTACGCGCGGTACATAGTGAGATAAACGAACGGATTGAAGATTATAAAGCGAGCAAAAGCCGGGACGAGGATCCTCCGGTTATAAAAAAGGACGATGTGAAGGGGATTTTACAGGACTGCGGTGTCAGTGATGATAAAATTTACGCTTTTGAAGGAAGCTTTGACGCAGAATTTGGTGAAAAGACAGCGCTTATTCCGGGAAATATCATAGATATCAGACAGTTTGAGATCAGCACACCCGATGTAACCGTTCGCGTAAATCCCGAACGGACAGACCTTGTGACGACAAAGATAATAGACGGCGTCAGATACATCCTGATACGCGCAGACGAAAGTGTAGAGGTTAATGGCATAAATATCCATATTTCATGAGACGGTATCGAAATACAGAATGCCTGTTACGGGCGAACGGCGGGTTATCGGGACCGGTTGAATGCGATATTGCATCTTGCCGGCAGACATATGGGTATGTTAAATGGTTGAGTACTTATGATGCCAATCAAATTTGAAATGTTGTGGTATCTGCGTAGTCATGAGATCATGCGGTTTCCTCAGAGATTTCTTTGAATCTGTCTGGGGCGAAAAGATATCTTGGCCTGCTACAGCAGACCAAGATATGTGGGAAGGAAGAGGCGGAACGAATATTATTAGCATTGAAAATTTAACCCGTGACTGGGGCGGAGGAAAAGGCTTTTTGCTCTGTCTTTAGAGGTAGGAAAGGGCGAAGTTTTTGAATTCCAAAGGTAAAATTAAAAATGAGTAAAGGCATGACACAAAATCGGTATTGTTGCCGCTTTTATGTACGATCCGAACCGACAGCGGTCTTGATCCTTTGATGCAGGGCCGATTTGTTATTCTTATCACAGAGGAAAGAAGGCGGGGAAAAACAATTTTAATGTCCAGCCACATGTTTAAGGAAGTGGAACGTACCTGCGCCAGTGCCGGTATTATCCGTGAGGGAAAGCTGGTTTCGGTTGATACAGTCGAAGACTTACGCAAGCGTCATATACATTCCTATACAATTACACTTGCAAACAAAAAACAGCAAAAGCACTTGCCGAAGATTTTAACGGCACTGCAACGGTTTGATGGTCACGGTTGCTACAAAGCCTTGAAGATATTTTCATGCATTACTACAGGGGAAAAGGAATGATTAACTGGACATTATATAAGTGTGAAATAAAAGGCAGCATCAAGCTTCTGGCTATTTTGGCAGCAATAATAACAATATATATTTCGCTCATCATCAGTATGTATGTTCCTGAAATGATGGCTGCCCTTGACAGCTTTGCAGAAATAATGCCGGATCTCATGGCTGCGGTTGGCATGAGTGAGGGAGCCACAAGTCTGTTGGGATTTATGGTATCGTAACTTTATGGATTAATTCTCTTAATTTTTCCAATGTTTTTTGCATTCTGCGCGGAAACGCTCTGATTGCAAAGCATACAGACAGAGGGGTTCCATTGTCACTCTGGTTGCAGCGCTTGTCAAACGCCGGACCATTGTATTTATTTGGATGACGGTCTTGTTTAGCGGGGGGTTCTTACGTATACTACGGCGTTAGAAATTGGCATAGCCCAAAGGTGTTTTCCCAGGGAATTCAATGCAATAATTGGCGTGGCTGTATTACTGTTTGTTGCAATTGTTCCGTTTGCCTCAGGAATTATTATTTTCAGCAGAAAGGATTTGCATATCTGATGATTTGAGAATAGTTCAAAAAAGAATAGCGTTTTCTTGAAAGATAGGCGGCAGAAACTCTGCCGCCATTTCTTATGTGTAATGTTCCCATACGGATGACAAACGAGCTGAAGGGTTCTATTGACTTTGAATCCCGATAGAAAGCCGCCGATAAAAGTAAAAATTTATACTTGACAAAAAAGAATGTTGATGATAAAATATATCTGTACTAATACATATAGTACGGATATGACACGAAAGGGGTGAGCCGTGATTGATCTACGTCGATGTAAAGGATCGCAAGCCGATATGGGAACAGTTAGTGGAAAATATTAAAACCTTAGTGGTTTGCGGTGCGATGTGTCCGGATGAACAGCTTCCGTCGGTACGCGCGCTTGCCGCTGAACTGGCAATAAATCCCAACACCATTCAGAAAGCGTATGCGGAACTGGAACGAAGCGGCGTTGTATATTCCATTCCTGGACGCGGAAGCTTCGTCACCTCACAACCGGATCGAGTAACAGAACTGCATAGAAAGCAGCTTCTCAGGGAAACCGAAGAAATGCTGAAAAAAGCGAAGAGTCATGGTATTACAAAGGAACTGATTTTGCTGACCATAACGGAGATATGGGGAGAGAGCTGAAGCTCGGAGCAGAAAGCAGAGGGTATATAGGCAAAGATGGGCGGAGAAGGAAGAGGCGACGGTTCCCCCGAACATACAGACCGGCTTCTTGTTTCTGTTCTGAATTGAAGGCTGCTCCATTGGCTTTATACGGCGCTGAATCCAAACAAACAGAAGGATAAATTCGCAGCAAAGGAGGAGCGGCTGGCAGCGAGAGCACAGAGCCAGCCCGCTATGGCAAATGATTCAAATACGGCATGTTACAAAAAATTTTGATAAAATACGTTCTCTTGACGATGTCAGTGCGGTTATTCGTCAGGGATCGATTTTCGGTCTCGTAGGCTCCAACGGGGCGGGAAAGTCCACATTGCTCCGAGTGATGTGCGGTATCTATAAACCCGATGAAGGTCAGGTATATTACGGTGAAAATGCTGAACAGGAAATATGGGAAAATACGTATCTGAAGCAGGAAATTGTATATCTTTCCGATGAGCAGTATTTTTTTCCGCACTCTACCATTGCGGATATGGCGGGCTTTTATCGTACTGTGTATAAGCGCTTCAGTATGGAAAAATACCAGCAGTTTCTGAACGTCTTTCATTTGGATCCCAGACGCAAGCTCAATACGTTTTCGAAGGGGATGAAGAAGCAAGCATCCATTTTGTTAGCACTTGCGGTGCAGCCGCAGTATCTGCTGTGTGATGAAACATTTGACGGACTGGACCCAGTCATGCGACAGTTTGTCAAGGGACTCCTCGCGGCAGAGGTAGCGGAAAACCGTATGACGCCAGTTATTGCATCACACAATTTGAGAGAGCTTGAGGATATATGTGACCGAGTTGGCCTGCTGCACCGCGGCGGTATTCTGTTTGACCGGGAACTGGACGCGTTAAAGGGCGATCTGCATAAGGTGCAGGTGATTTTCACAAATGCGGATACAGCGCCGAAAGGACTGAAAATTGTGCAGTCACAGCGGAGAGGAAGCGTGCAAATTCTTGTGCTGCGAGGAAAGCGGGAGGAAGTAGAAGAAAAAATCCGCGCTGAAAATCCTATATTCTATGAAATGATGCCGCTGACACTGGAAGAAATTTTCATCAGTGAAATGGAGGAAAAAGGATATGATTTCAAAGCCGTCATCAGCTGAGAGAGAAGGCAGCCACATAAGGCTATCCGAATTTTTTCATATGGGTCTGTTCTATCAACAGCTTCAGCGGCAATGGCCGGCAGGGCTGATGTATTTCATCATCTTGCTGTTTGCGTTTCCCGTAGCTGCTATGCTGCTGATGAAGGAGCCTGAACCATTGTATTCCTATTTTTCCTCTAATATCTTTGCTTTGATTTACGCATTATTTGCAGGAATTTTAAGCGGAATAACGGTTATACGGTTTCTGTATCAAAAGGACAGTACAAATTTTTATCATTGTCTGCCGGTGAAGAGAACCTGCTGGCTGCTTACGAATACGGTATCGAGCCTGTGTATGCAAATACTGGCGTGGCTTGGCGTTTTAGCGGCATTGTCTCTGGTTCTTTTGATGTCCGGCGCCTCCCTGCCGGAAGGTGGTGCGCCTGTATGGGAGGGCTTCTTCGCGCAAAGCGGGCAGATGCTCGTGTATTACCTTTTCTTTTTCGGCGTTTCATTGTTTGCCGGTATGCTCTGCGGCTCAGGCCCCATGCACCTTTTTATGACGCTCTTTATGATGGGAATTGTACCTGTTCTGTATCTGGCTATAACAGGAATGCTGCTGACCTTTTCCGGTACGCTAAACGCCGATTATTACCTGTCCCTGAATATTTTCAGGAGCCTTTCAACTTTTGTCACCCTATGTTCGGATGTCGGAACTGTTCCCCCTGTTTCCAGTTATCTGCGGGCAGCGTTTACAGGCATTCTGTTAATAACAGCGTCATTTTTCTGTTACCGGATACGGCGAAGCGAACGTTCAGGACAGCCTGTCGTTTTCGATTTTGTCCGGCGGACACTCAAGTATCTGATTATGATTCCTGCCGCTCTTGGAATTGGTATTTTCTTTTATGCGCTTGGCAGCGAAGCCTGGATTGACAATTCTCTGTCCGCCTATCTTTGGTTTTTATTCGGCATTTTATGCGGAGTATTTCTATCTTTTATGTTGCTGAACACGATTCTTAATCGAAATGCAAAAATGATGTTTTCGGGAATGCGTTCCTGTGCTGTTTTTACAGCCGCCGTTCTGCTGTTCGCTAATCTGACCTATTTTGATGTACTGGGATTAAGAACCTATGTGCCGAAAGCTTCCGCGGTCGAGGCTGTAGAGCTGAGACTTGGCCGATCGTATGCCAGCGGTATAATGATTGATGACGATGAAGCGGCGGCATTGATCTGCGAGAGGCTCCGTACTTTTGAAAAGAGCAGAGCGGGAAGAAACAATGACGCATATCATTATTATCCGATCGACAGCATTATCTATCATACCCATCTGGGCATTCCGGTAGCAAAACTATATGATATGGAACAAATACCGGAGGAATGGTACAGGGAGATTGTTCAGGCGGTTGTATCGCTTGATGATTTTGCCGAACGGTATCTTGCGCCCTTCTACGACGATCTGCTCACAATGCCGGATACCGGAAGATATGTCAGTATCAACTGGGGCTGGTCGGAAAGCAACAGTTGTCGGCTTTCGAAAGAGGATTTTGTAGAAATTCTGGATGCCTGCCGTGCGGATTTCAGAGAAAAAGGAAGTCAGGCAATGCAGGGAACACTAATTGGTACACTTGAAAGTGACGGCAATATCATACCCATTTTTCTGGACAGCAGTAATCTCTTAGAGGTGTTAAGTAAGCATATAAGCGGGGGATATATGGGAGGATGGTCGTGGATATCCCGCATGAATTCCATGTTTGATGCAATTTACCAGATTACCGTGTACGATACAACCACAGAAACGAAATGGGTTGTGAAGGAGGATGAAGAGATACGTGAGCTTCTTCCGCATCTTTCCGGATTGTCTGCGGTGACGTATTATGATGAATCGAACAAAACGCCGTATACGCTGCGCGATTCACGGTATCAAGTAGAAATAAGCTGGGGAACGTTTGACTGGCTGTATTCCGAAAAGCATGATTATCCTGCTGCAGATGTGGAAGCCGGCGTAACTGTAACATACACAAACTTCTTGCTCAATTCAGTGCCGGAATGGATCGGAAACGGCTGACAAAACGGGCAGAAACCGTGAGGAATAACGGAAATGCCGGGGGAATAATATAAATCGAACTGTGATAATATAAATAAATATAGGAGGTACTGTTTCATGAAACAAATTGTAGTTCTGGGGGCATTTATCCTGTGCGCCGCGGGCATTGTACTGCGTTTGGCGGTAGCCGACAGGATGCCGGGCAGGCGCAGAGGGTAACAGGCAAAACTATACATACAGCGAATAGAGCCACCTGACCGATGATACGGAAAGGCGGCTCTATTCGCTGTAAAACTTTAAAATTACAAAAATACGACTAAATTTATGACTTCTTGACTGCTCAAATATGTGTTTTATGCTATAATTCAATTTATATGAATACATCGGTAAGAGGGGGGACAACGATGGAAACTACTTCCATAAGTATTCAAAACCTTTGCGCGCCATGCGGCTGTGCGTGCAGATATTGCCTTTTACATTCGCGTAAAGCATCCGGCGGGATTGATTACTACAGAGGCAGAGAAATAGAGGAACGCTTTTTTGAATGTACGAAAAGAAACGGTTTTCTCAATTCGCCCTATTATTCTGTCGGATTACAGAGGCAGAGGTTATCTGCTTGAAAATATGCGTCTGAGCGAAGAAAGCTGCGGAAAATTGCCGGATGCGATAATGAGCACGCTGAAACTTGCCCGCTATAAAACGGAAAAAGCATGGCTGTCGGCCGGAACGCTGCCGGAATTCACCAAAAGAGCGCTGATTTTATTCTGTGTTCAGATAATATAGATATGTTTGAAAAAATGAGCTGTGATGAAATTGTCGCCTATGTTGAAAGGCTTGATGATGCGTATTACGGTGCTATTCCGCAAATCAACGAACTTGCAGAAATATACGGCGATAAGACAAACACGAAAATGAACCGGCTCCGCGATTTATACTGGAAATGGCAGAAGCGGTTTATAGCGGATCATAGCATTGATATATACAACGTGACAAATGAAAGGCTTTGCAGTACCGTAAGAAGTTAGATCCGAAAACAAAAGGAAAAATGAACAAAAACATTATTAAATTTTTTAATACCTGAACAATTTTAGCTGAAATATCTCCATATGCTCCGC
>CAKTAA010000052.1 GCA_934526185.1 uncultured Eubacteriales bacterium
TTACTGAAAATAAAGCGCTCCATCCCCCAAAACTAATTATGGGAATTGCTGTTACGGTGATCATAAAGATAATCAAAATGGAACGAATAAATTTTTTCACAATAAATCTCCTTTTTGAAAGCTATTTTAATATATGTAGATAATATATTTTTAATTATATACCAAATAGGGTTAAAAAGCAAGATATATCAAACATAATAACGTTTTTTCCTGCAGCAATCATTATAGCATATAGCTACGGAAAGCAACATGGGTTCGTTGACGAATTACAAATAAATTCAACTTAAGAGCATGAAGGGAATAAAAATGAGACAAGGAACGCTTTTTTCTGTGTTTGATTCGGCACATACTTTGCTTATCATAGTCTGAATTCTAAATGATATATTCATAAAACATCTTTTGCCACTTTTTACCGTCTGCACGGATAAATCAATTTTATATGGTGTTGTTACAGTACATAAAAAGAAACTTTGAATCGTCACAAAACGATAACTGCGATTAAAGGCAGAAATATCTAACATGTTACATGAAATACAAATTTTCACCTATTGATTTTTTTTAGTTATTCGTGTATAATAGAAAAGAAAAAGATACCGAATAGAAACAGATGGGGGTGAAAAAACTGGCAGATAAAAAAAGCGGCGGGCAAAAAACTGCCGTCACAAATAGGAAAGCGTTTCATGATTATTTTATTGAGGATAAATGGGAGGCAGGCATTCAGCTTTACGGAACGGAAGTTAAATCAGTAAGAGGAGGAAGCGTAAATCTGAAAGATTCATACTGTTACATCGATAAAGGTGAAATTTGGGCAACCGGTATCTATATTAGTCCTTACGAAAAGGGAAATATATACAACCGTGATCCACTCCGAGTTAAAAAGTTGCTTCTGCATAAAAAAGAAATTATGAAGCTCATTGGATTGGTTGGACAGGAGGGATATACCTTGATTCCGCTGCGTTTGTACTTTGCTAAAGCTCTTGTAAAGGTTGAAGTCGGTCTCTGCAAAGGAAAAAAGCTGTATGATAAACGCGATGCCGACGCTCAGCGTCAAGCGGAACGGGATATGGAACGTTTTCGTAAAGGGCAAAGCTACCATGAATAAAATTAAAAATGGGGGCGTAATGGTTTCGACAGGGATTTTGAGGCAATGTAAGCGGGTAGAGTTCGGGAAGCTCTTTAAAAACCCGATCAAAAATTAAACGCTAACAATAATAAATTAGCTCAGGCTGCCTAACGGCAGTTGATGCAGCCTATGTGCTGCCCGTTCCGCCTTTGAGTATCACGGCTTAGACTGGAGCGTCATTTAGTGATGAACGTGCACCTCCTTTTTGCTTTTGAAGAGGTCATGAACAAAAAAGCTACTGTTGTTAATCGTTTGTCCGCTGACGGTATTCAATGGGAATTGTGATAACGGACTGCACCCGGAGAAAACATTGCTTATGGATTTCTGGACAGGGGTTCGACTCCCCTCGCCTCCACCAAATAAAGTCGATAGTTTTGATACAAGAGTATTTGAAACTATCGACCTTTTTCTTTTAGATAAATCCCCGCGGCACAAGGGTCTTTGGCTATACTTACTCTTTGATTTAGTTTCGTGGTGGGGTAGTTGCTTCATTTTTAAGCGATCTCTAAAAAATCATCTAATATCAACATCTATCATGAAACTATTGTAAAAAGTTTCTGTGTCAAATTTCTTTCTGCTCGCGATCAATTTCAGCATATTCCTCCGCAGTACTGGGCCGTCAGGTGGAGTCGTTATAATGTCTGCAATACATAGCTTTGCCGTCTCTCACCCAATGGCAATAATGAAACTTTACCACATCATCCTCAAATTCATATACGAATTCACCAGTTCTAGAACTCCCCGGCTTGATGGCATCTGATAGCGAGTAGCAGAGATCAGATGCAGCTTCAAGGACTGCTTGTGCTTTCTGCAATCTGTTTATTTTATATTCCAGGCAGATAGTTGCATTGGGATATCAAGTAGGGCACCACAGCCTTTGCAACGCCTTTCAAATTTATGAAGATGATGTCGTTGTTGAAGCAACATTTGCTACATGATTTTTACGAGTGAAATTTTACGTACAATTTTGTTTATTATGCTTCAGTCAGCAAATGGTGTTGTTTTCATAAAAGAGAACTTGGTATATAATTTTTTCTTTAGTAAAAAACGCAGGCATTTCTTACGAAATACCTGCGTTTATTTTAATTTATCGCAGAGTTGTCTAATCTGCACACACTTAATCAAGTATAAGATTATATTTTATTATAACATGATATGACGAAAAAAGCAATAAGATTTAAGAAAAATTTTGACTATTTACAAATAATTTTGAGTAAATAGCTGCCTCAATGCATGTTCGACATCGTATGTCCGTCAAATAAGCCGTCATTTCCGGCTGGTAAAATGATAACAGGCACTGTCGCTGCCTGAAAATGCGGCATAATAAACGATAAGGAGATTATTGTGTATGTCAAAACGAGGCGAAAACATTTACAAACGCAAGGATAACCGTTGGGAAGGACGTTATATTCTCGGCTATGATTATAAGGGAAAAGCGAAGTTCGGATATGTTTATGCCAAAACCTACCGCGAGGTTAGAGATAAGCTGACCGCCTCCAAGCAGTTGTTAGCAGTGAAAACGGTATCAAACCGCAAGAATTTCAGCATTTACAGTGACGAATGGTTAACATTGTCCCGAACACGAGTGAAACAATCTACCTATGTTAAATACTACAACATTGTTACACATCATCTGATACCATCACTCGGATGTTGTTTACCTCAGAATCTGAATACGGTCATGATTGAACAATTCAGTCATGCTCTTCTGTTTGGCGGCCTTGCTCCGAAAACCGTTCGTGACATTTTGACGGTTCTGAAGTCTGTGCTGAAATATTGCCGGCGGCAGATCGGCTCGGGGTTCCCCGATATCGAAGTAATTTATCCGAAAGAGCCGAAAAAGGAGATGCGCGTTCTGACTCTTGAGGAACAATCAAAATTTGTTCAGTACCTTCACCGCGATATGGATAAGTTCAAATTTGGAATACTCCTTGCGCTGCTTACTGGGATGCGGATCGGTGAGATATGCGCTCTGCGCTGGAAAGATGTTTCATTGGAGGAGAAAACAATCCATGTTAGTTCCACCATGCAGAGGCTTCAGACATTGGATCAGCTCTCGGAAGCAAAAACGAAAGTGACCGTCGGGGATGCTAAAAGTCAAACCTCAAACCGTATAATTCCGTTAACAGAGTATGCGGTATCGCTTTGTAAAAGAATGAAAGTCGGAAACGAAAGAGCCTATATTCTAACCGGCGATCCAATTCAATATATCGAACCGCGCACTTTGCAATATCATCTTTCAAAATACACCGAGGCTTGTAATCTGAAGGATGTTCATTTTCATGTATTTCGTCACACTTTTGCCACCCGCTGCGTTGAGGTCGGATTTGAAATCAAATCTCTGAGTGAAATATTAGGGCATTCCAGTGCAAAGGTAACGCTCGAACGCTATGTTCATTCATCACTGGAATTAAAACGTGCGAACATGGACAAGCTCGCTGCAGTCGGTTTGTAATTTTATTTTGAGCCGTCAAAATAAATCGTCAGAGACTGCGTTTTTACCTGTATATAGGCATTTGTCGGATGAATTTATTTCAGTAGACAACTCTGCGATACAAAAACGCAAGGAACGAGATGTCTGTATGATATTAAAAAACACATCTGCGAACATTGTACAAGCAGCTTATGGAACAAGAGAACCTACACGGATGGAAGCAAAGCGGCCTTGCAGCAGCGGTCGGTTCATCACACGGACGAATATCAGAAATAAAACCGGACGAGTAAAATTTTTATGGACTTTGATCCACCCACTGCTTGAGTTTTTAAGAAAACAAAAGATGCGAATTTCATCTTTCTTAGAAACTATCGTTACCGACAAATTTGATCGTTTCATTTCCGAAGTCATCAGCAATAGTTTGTCCGAGATGAAGAAGAATTATAACAGAAACAATAATTTATCAGGAGGTAAAACCAGTGGACGAACAGCAAAGGAAAAGAAATACAAAAGTAATTATTATCATATTGGCTGTTTTACTGGGAATGAGTATTACTGCACTTACCGGAACGCTTTTATACAATCACTTTACCGGAAAGCAGCCAGTCTCTGTGGCTGTACCGAAAAATATTATTACGCCGGAAACGGCTGAACCCAAACCAAGCTCTGTGGCTTCTGATACCGACAGCACCGATTTCGAAGTGATTGGAAGAAGCTTGTCGGAAAACGAAACAGACAGTGGTACACAAAGCAGCAAAACATCAGATGATTCAACAGATGCAGCTAATACCAGCAGCACAGATACAGACAAAACCGCAACGGCGCTGTTCCTGTATGACCGTAATCCCGGAGACAACACTTCTTTTGAGGTGAATAATATGTTTCCCGGCGATAAGGAAACAAAATATTACTGCGTAAAGGTATCGTACAAGGGCACCGTAATGGTTCGCTTCCATACCGATATTCGTCCCGGATATGAAAAGCTGGCGGAAGTGCTGAAATGTCGGATTGTCCTGCTCTCTACCGGCGAAACCATTTATGAGGGCCTTCTGCGGGATATGCCGAAGTCCGTAAACCACACGCTGAAAACCGACAAGAAAACAGTCAGCGAGCTGTATTATGAAATCACCGCCTATCTTGACACTTCTGTTGGAAACGAATACATGGAAAAAGATTTGGCTGCCGATTTCAAATGGTGGGTTGAGGAAACTGGTAATTTGGATTCGCCTCAGACCGATGATAATTCCAAACTTGCTCTATGGTTGTGTCTGGCGTCGGGAATGCTGTTTATACTGATCCTTTTATCAAAGAAACACCGCAAGGAGGATAAGCAGTATGAGCGATAATACAAGAACAAAGAAAAAGCTGACTTTCAGTATCGTAGCGATCGTTATTCTCACCGGCTGCCTTGCCATCACAACTATTGCGCTTGTGGTTGCAACGATTTCAGTTGATAAGAACCTGTTTCTCACAGGAAAAGTTGAAATCAATTTGAATGACGGTAAACCGGTTATTGAGGAACATGATTTTTTATTTGAACCGGGTATGACAGTTGAAAAAGATTTTTTCATCGAAAACAACAGTACATGGGATGTATATTACAAGCTGTATTTCGATCATATTGAGGGTGGACTTGCCGATGTGCTGGAAGTACAGATAAAAGACAGCGATAGGGTTCTGTTTTCCGGAACTGCCGCCGGGCTGGCGAAAACGAATGTGCAGGCTGCCGATGATATTTTGGGGATCCACGAACGTCGGGATTTGCAGATTGTTTTTCACTTCCCTGAGCATGCAGGAAACGCGGCGCAAAATCTTGACCTTTCTTTTGATTTTTGTGCAGACGCGGTACAGACAAAAAACAATCCCCATCGACTGTTCGATTGAGGAAATTAGATTATGAAAAAAACATGGAGCATAATCAGAAATATACTCACAGGTGTATTGGTTTTAGTCGCCGTGTCGATGATGATTTTTACCGTCGTATCGGTCAGCACATTTGATCGAGCCGACCGAAGCTTGTTCGGCTACACAGCTTTTATTGTTTTGTCCGATTCTATGAGCAAAACTGATTTTGAAGCAGGCGATCTGGCCTTGGTGAAAGAAGTTGATCCCGCCACTCTGAAGGAGGGTGATATTATCGCTTATCAGTCTACCAATACCGAAAACTACGGGGAGACAGTCACCCATAAAATACGAAAGCTGACAACCGATGCGGAAGGTAATCCGGGCTTCATTACATACGGTACAACCACCGACACTGATGATGAAAATGTTGTCACCTATGCCTTTGTGCTTGGCAAGTATCAAACGCATATTCCGAATGTGGGGACCTTCTTTCAATTTCTTAAAACCGCGCCGGGGTATATCATCTGTATTTTTCTTCCGTTTTTGCTTTTGGTTTTGATTCAAGGCTTTAACAGCTTAAAGCTGTTCCGACGTTATAAGGCGGAGCAGATGGCTGAAATAAAAGCAGAGCAGATCAAACAGCAGGCGGAAATGGAAGCAGAACGGGAACGACTCAAGGCCGAACGAGTCGAATCTCAAAAAATGATGGAAGAATTGCTCAAACTAAAAGAACAGTTCGGCAATGACGATGGTAGAATCGGCAGTTTTGCTGGTTCACATACGCTTGACGGAAGCAGGGATTCTTCCGTTGATGCAAATAATAATTAAAGGGAGGAATTTGAAAATGACAAACGTAAAACATACGAAAAAAGCGTTGCTTGCAAGCTGTCTTTCTATGCTGCTGTGCTGTGCAATGCTGATCGGAACTACATTTGCGTGGTTCACGGACAGTGCCTCGACTGGCGTAAACAAAATTCAGGCGGGTACGCTTGACATTGACATATTGGATGAAGAGGGAAATTCCCTTGACGGTCAGATCCTCAGCTTCAAAAATGTTAACGGCAGCGCAGAAATTCTCTGGGAGCCGGGGTGTACCTACAATCTTGAGTCCTTCAAAATTGTCAACAAGGGCGATCTTGCGCTGAAGTACAAGGTGACAATTACCGGCATTTTAGGCAATGCAAAGCTGAACGAGGCGATTGATTGGACGATGTCTGATGGCGCAGGCACAACATTGCAGCTTGATACTGATCTTTCGCTTGCCCCTAAACAAGAAACCGGACTTTATACTATTTCCGGACACATGAAAGAAACTGCCGGAAATGAATATCAGGGACTTTCTATTGACGGTATTGCTATCACTGTCGTTGCAAGACAGGATACCGTGGAATTCGACAATGAAGATAATCAGTATGATGCGGATGCAGTGTATCCGATAGTATCTGACTCTTCCTTTGCCGATGCCCTTGCGACGGGCGGAAATATTGTTCTTGGCAGCGACGTAAATTTGGCCGAGGATATTACAAATGATGTAAACATCGACCTGAGCGGCTATACGATTGCTCCAACTCACAGCCATAAGCTGAGCGGCGGGGCTGACCTCTCCATGAGCAACGGCAGTTATGTTTTTGAAAACAATGTCTCGTTCGGACATATTGATGTTCGTCCTGGATCTACGACCGATAGTACCGTATCCTTTGAAGATATGGTCTTTACGAGTAAAAAACTCAATCCGACATATGGACCCTGTACTGACAGAGTAGAGTCTGTGGTTGAATTTACTCCGGGGACTGGAGGACGAACCACCTTCCTTTTCAAGAACTGTATCTTTAATAACGCGCAGGTTGTTTTTGAGGGGTTGTCCGGCCAACTCGGATACTTTACTGCTACTTTTGAAAACTGCACCTTCAATAACTTGGGAACGAGTGCAGGCATTTATGTACAAAACTATCTGGATGGCAGCATCAAGGTGAAAGACTGCACGTTTAATTACACCGCTACTGCAAGCGCAAGCGCTGTCTCTACAAGCTCTTCAACTGTTACGATCGCCTTTGAAGGCACCAATGCCGTTAACGGTACCGCTGCTACTGCTTATACCCACAATCCCGAAATAGGGGAAGATAACACCTATGACATCAAGATCATGAACCCTTCTGTAAAGGTTATAAGCGTGGGGTCCAATACTACCGTAAGCGGTTTGGATACCGTTACAGTAAGTGGAATTGCTACCAAATAATTATCAATTTATTGACGGAATATCTGTATCCTGAATATTTATACATTATTACATAATCTCTCCCGTTTCCCTGAACGGGAGAGACAATCAAAGGGCATAAGCCGGCATGGCTGTCGTTTGTTTGTGCCTTTTGATTGCCTGACCTCAGGAAAAGAAAATTCAGAATGGAAGGCTTTGTTATGAAACGGTTATTCACCGCAAAGCAAATAAAGTCAACGCATGTAAATATCGGCAGACTATTACTGCCCTCTCTGTTAGGAATTATCGTTTGTATGGGATGTCTTGTAAGCTTGACACGGGCATGGTTTACCGCAAGCATTTCAACGCCTGCACAGAAAATCCAAGCGGCAAATTATGATGTGGATGTTTTTATAAATGATACAATCGTTTCAAACGGCGAAGAAATCTATTCATTACATCTCGGCGAGAATATCATTTCGCTTTCCGCCGCCGGCGATGCATCCACAGGCTACTGTAAAATTATTTTCAATGGAGATATTGAAAATCCGTATTACACCCCACAGCTTTTAAACACGGATGATCTGTCCTTGTCGAAATCCTTCTCTTTTAAGGTTAAGGCTTCTGAAGCAACAACAATGACTGTTATATCGAATTGGGGAACTTATGTAGTCGATGAAGAAAAAAACATTATCAGCAGCGGTGAAACGATAAATCTTACAACACTCGGTCAAAACGGAACTCAAAATCAAACAGAAAACGTCACATCATCGGATGAAACACCTTCCATTGAAGGTACAGCCTCAATATACACGGTTGAAAGCGGCGATAGCCTATGGAAGATCGCCGGTCAATATGGATTTACCGTCGAAATTCTTGCAGCATATAATCAAATAGAAAATCCAGATCGAATTTATGAGGGGCAAATTTTGGAAATACCGCCTGCTGATTTTGAACTGACGTAAGAAACGACTACCTCTATTTCCGAGCAGTCAGAGATGGAAAGCAACGAATCGACATCATCAGCACAGCGGGAAGAAGCTCTCCATGCGTCTGAAACGTCTGTTACCGAAGATGCTTCGGCTTTAAAATTCCAACAGATATGGAGCCAACGAGCGTTTCTGCTGAATCCCATAATGAATCTTCGGAAATGTCGTTAAGCTGACAGCTTTAATTCATTACAAAATCAGCTTAATTTGACATAATACTAAAAAAATATTGTACCACTTGGCGGCGGATGGATGTTTCGCCGCTTTTTGCTTTATCCAATTGAATCAAAAGCCATCGATTTACTTTGCCGCACAAAATCGGCCACCATCTCATCGATCATGCTGAACCTACGCACACCTCGCCTGTTTTAATTGAGCTTACAAATACAGGCTCGACGCTCAGAAGATGGAAAAAGTTGGCCGCACATTTTGCATAACATGCTATAAGATGTTAAAACTGTACGTTTAAAACATTACTCAATTTTGGGGCTTACTAAAATATTTTATTTGTTCTCTCTTAGATTTTACAACTTAGTCGCGTGAAACATACGTCAGCAGAGTTCGGTGTATCGCAGTTGAATTACCATCTTCTCGGCGGAGGCTTCAAATAGTAAACGCCATCCGACAATTCAGGTCGGCGGTATTGAATTTTTAATTATTATTGTATCTTTGAGTTAAGGCTGCGTTCAATCCGGCTGAATTGATATGCGAATTTACACACTGTGTTTAATGTCTGACTATTCCCGATTTTGAACGGAAAAAGCAATTTCATTTGATTGAGCTTCCGGCGCAAAAGCAGCAGCAGCTCTAAGAACAATTTCCTTTTCTGAAAATGGAACCTTGATACCGTCTATAAGCTGATAATCCTCGTGTCCTTTTCCGCAAAGCAGAATGATATCGCCGTCCTGTGCCATATGCAGTGCATATCGGATGGCTTCGGCGCGGTCTGATATCGATACGTGCGGACAAGCGGTATCGTCAAAATACCGTTCCATTTCCGCGATAATATCTGACGGATTCTCGAAATTTGGATTGTCGCTTGTGAGTATGCAGAAATCCGCAAGATCTGCCGCAATTTCACTCAGTTCACGGCGTCTTCCGCGCGTACGTCCGCCGACAGAGCCGAACAGGCAGATGACACGGTGAGGGTGATACGATCGAACAGTTTCCAGAAGATTTTTCATGCTGGCTGCATTGTGTGCATAGTCAATAACGACAGTGCAATAAGACAGGGCGGGAATGATTTCAAAACGTCCTCTGACGGTTGACTCAGAGAGAAAAAGTGTGACAGAATCTGGCGGAACGCCAAGGCGCAAACAGACGCCGATAACAGCAAGCGCATTATAAACATTATAAATGCCCGGCAATTTCAATGAGCAGTTAAAAGAAGCCGTCTGATATTTGCAGCGAAAGGAGATACCCAACGTGTTGCGGCGGCTGAACGCATGTACGGCAGAGGCTGAAATATCGGCATACTGATAGATGCCGAACGTAAGACAAGGTGAGACGCAGGCGGCGGCAAAGTCTCGGTAGACAGGATCATCGGCATTCATGACAGCAAATCGGCATTGACGGAAAAGGGATATTTTCGACCGTTTGTAATGAGCAAAATCAGGATGCTCTCCCTCGCCTATGTGATCCTCGGACAAATTGGTAAATACGGCGATGTCAAAGATTATGCCGTCAACGCGGTGCATAAATAATGCTTGGGAGGAAACTTCCATTGCTACATAACGGATTCCGCTGTCAGCCATTTCCCGGAAGGTTTTGTGCAGCTCGTAGCTTTCCGGCGTTGTATTGAGCGTGGGACGATGTTGTCCGCCGAACAGAATTCCGTTGGAGCCAATGACGCCGCAGGGAAAACCGGCTTTGTTTAGGACTGAATAAATGAGAGATGTAACCGTGGTTTTACCCTTGGTTCCGGTCACCCCGATAAGCTTTAGGCTGTCGGAGGGATGTCCGAAAAAAGCGTCGGCAAGCGCGGCAAGCGCGGCCCGAGTATCACCGCAGATGATGATAACGGCATCTTCCGGCAGTGAAATCTTATGTTCTGTAAAAAAGCAGCGGCAGCCGGACTGATACGCATTTGCAGCATAATGATGTCCGTCGGTTGACGCGCCGCTGAGACAGACAAATGCTGTCTGGGGCGCGGCCTTTCTTGAGTCATAGATTAGTTCAAGAATATCCGGATCCTTGTCCGATAAGCCGCCCGGAATATCATATTCAATTTTGCTTTCTCTCAGCAAATGCGTCAGCAGCATAGGTTAAACCCCTTTCCGATTTCCATTTCTTCAGTTTCCGACGGAAGCGAATAAACGGCTATAAATCAAAACCGCACGGCATATGCCCACATTCTAAAATAGCTTGCAATGCGAGAATTTCCAATGCGTCAACATAGACAGGGGAAAGCGATTCGCATTTTTTAATCAGTGACAGCTCTGTACAGCCGATAATCAAACATTCCGCACCGCGATCCAGCAAGGAAGAGGAAATTTCGCGAAAGACCTTTACATCGGCCTGTAATCCATGCTTTATCGATTGATAAATCAAATCCGTCAGTCTGCTTTGATCGGCGGCATGGGGAACGATCTCTTCCACTCCGAACTGCTGTAAATAATGCCGGTAAGTATGAGAAGAGACGGTGCCGGAGGTCGCCAAAACTCCGGCACGCCGCACACCGCGGTTGTACAGATAGGCGGCGGTTTCGTGCATCATGTTGATTATAGGGATGGAAACAGCGTCGCTCAACGCCTCGTAAAAATAGTGGGCGGTATTGCAGGGCACCGCAATACAACCCGCGCCGAATGCCTGTAACCTTTTGGCATCACAGATCATCGTTTCGAGCGGAGAAACATCAGATGTTCCTAATATGTAGGCTGTACGGTCCGGCGTTGTCGCATGACTGCTGAGGATGATATCCAAATGCTCCTGATCCTTTGAAGCCTGTGTATGTTCGGTAAGCAGTTCATAAAAATACACGGACGACATGGGACCAAGCCCGCCCAAAACGCCGAGAACCTTTTTTTCTTTTGTCATATGAAAACACTCTGCCGCGGATAATCAGCAGCGCTCAGAAATACCGCGGCTTTCTTTCATTAAAATAGCAGGAAGGGGACCGTTCTGAGCGGACGTCAACCGAGGTGCGGTGCATCCTGTTCCCGCGGATAATACCGGCGGTATTTACGAAAATGATTGAGGCTGTGCGTCAGCACAAAGAACAGACGCCTAGGATTAAAGCGAAGATCGTAGGGATACCATAGAGAAGAAAAATGCTTTTTTTCTCGAATCATTTTTTCGGCTGCTGAAAGACACTGGCGATTTTTTACATACCGGCGGACAACACCCGTTGGAATAGAAGTCCACAGAATACCTTTGTCCGCCATTTTGTTTTCTGTCCTAAGCGTATCCGTGACATAATCCTCAACCAAATACCGTGCGATATTTTCGCCTGCGGCGGTAACGTAGTAATTGCTTCTTCCTTGGCGGAGATTGATTTCAAAAGCGCGCCACGTGCCGTCGCGGCAGTCGTATTTCAGATCAAAATTTGCAAAGCCCCTGTAAGAAAGACTATCCAGAAATATGCGTAGCGGCTCGGCAACCTCCGGCTTGTATTCCGTGAGAATGGCAGCGTGATTCCCTCGTCCTTTTGGCGTGTGCTCTTCCAGCAGCACATGACCAAGGCACATCATACGTACGCGCCCGTCTTTTCCGGAATAGGTGGTCAGAACATACATGCTGGAATCGTCGCCGGGAATCCGATCCTGAAGGATAATGCTGTCGTCATATCCGCTGCCGAAAATGGTTTGAAGAATACGCATGGCATCCGCAGGCGTGCCTGCGGTGTATACCTTTTCCATGTGCGGAAACGGATGCTTCCAGTATACAGTGCTGTTTGAGGGTTTGACGATTATCGGATAGGAAAAACCAAGCGCGGATTCTGAGAGCTGTTTCTCACTGTCGGGGACAAACCGAAATATTCGGGTAGCAGGATGCGGAATTCCGTATGTATCGCAGTATTGATAGAAGTGCTCCTTTGAGGCTAAGGTGTCCATCAGAGCGGCATCGTTGTACGGAATGATAAAATCAGGCGAAAGCTGCGCCTTGTGCCTGGAGATGAGATTTGCGTAATCATCCGTACAGCCTATCAGAATTAAAATGTTTTCCTCCTCTTTATGTGAGGCAGCAAACGTTGCCATAGTCTGAAGAAAGCAGGCATCGTCGTCAAGCCTCGGTACCTCGGTGAAACAGACAATTTTACTCGCCTTGGTCGCCCCGATTGCGTATCTTCCAAAGGCATAGGAAATGACGCCGTAAGCTTCGTGAAACGCCCGGGCAACGTTATAACAGTTGAGATCCGCGCCGATGAGCACGGGAACAATTTTGAAAGGTGCCATAAAATATCCGCGCCTTTGCCTAAGGCAAAGTCATTCCTTTCACTGTAATATGAAAAGCGTTCTTTCTGGGATGGTGAGCGCTATATTATATTGAAGATACGTCAGCGTTCGTCGATGAAAAATCGCTTGTACCAGACCAAGAACGTGTATACCGTCCAGATTTTTCTGCCGTTGTTCGCTTTTTTCTGATAATGATCGTCAAGCAGAGCGACGATTTTGCTGCGATCAAAGAACTCGGCCGCATAGTCGCTGACAAAATAACTTTTTACGAGATTGTAATATGGTTCTTCGCAGAGCCAGTACCGGATCGGTACGGGAAATCCGGCCTTTTTTCTGTCTGCCCAGGCGTCGGGCAGTGTTTTGTTAGCAGCCTTGCGCAGAACGTATTTCGTGTCCTTTTCATTGACCTTATAAGAGGCCGGAAGCGATTCCGCCTCCTCCATGACCAGCTTGTCAAGAAAAGGAACACGGAGCTCAAGAGAATGCGCCATGCTCATCTTATCCGCTTTCAGCAAAATATCGCCGGGAAGCCAGAGCTTCATATCCAGATATTGCTTTTTGGTCAGCTCATCCTTGTCCTCCGCTTCTTTGTAGATATCCTTTACGAGCTCCTCAGCGCGCTTTCCGTTTCTGTATTTGGCGGTGAGTATTTGTTCAGCTTCTTTACCCTCAAAGACGAGAGCTTGACCCATAAAATAATCCTCAGGACGGCCACTCGAACGCAGTAGAAAGCTTCTTCCCTTAAAGGGCGGGAGTTTTTTAACAATATCCGCAAGAATATGCCGGAAAAAAGCTGGTAATTTTTTGAAACGGCGGACGGGTGCGGTATCGGCATACCAGTCATAGCCTGCGAACAGCTCGTCCGCGCCCTCTCCGGAGAGCACGACCGTGACGTGCTCCTTGGCCAGCTTTGCAAGAAAATATAGGGGAACGGAGGAGGGGTTGGACTGTGGCTCATCCATATGGTACTGGATGTCTGGAAATGCGTCAAAGCAGGAAGCGGGAGTAAGCATTTCCGAAAAATTTTCAATGCCGAGAATTTCAGAAAGCTCCTTTGCATAGGAGGTTTCGTCAAAAAAGCTGTCGCCGTTGCGCGCGAAGCCAACGGAAAAGGTCTTGTCCGGCATGAGAGCGGCTGTGATGTAGCTGGAATCCACACCACCGGATAAAAAGGAACCGACCTTGACATCGCTGATTTTGTGTGCCTCGACGGACTCACGCACGGTACGGTCAACGCTGTCAACAGCGTCGTCAAACGAGACAGAGCGCGGATCAAAGGTAACATCCCAATATGGTTGTATGGAGAGCTCACCGTTCTGCAGTGTGTAATAATGCGCCGGCGGCAGCTTGTAAACGCCAGCAAAAAAAGTTTCCGGCAGTGCCGAATACTGAAAGGTGAGATAGGGAAGAAGAGCATCTGTGTTGACTTGCTTTTTAAAAGAAGGGTGTTCAAGAAAGCTTTTGATTTCAGATCCAAAAAGCAGAGAGCCGTCTTTCAGCAGTGTATAGTAATGCGGCTTAATACCGAAAATATCGCGCGCGCCAAGGAGCAGCTTTCTGTTCTGATCCCAGATAACAAAGGAATACATACCGCGCAGACGTTTGAGCATAGCCTCACCGTATTCTTCCCAACCATGAACAAGAACCTCGGAGTCGGTTTCGGAAGTGAATGTGTGGCCCTTTTCCAGCAAATCCGCACGCAATTCCTTAAAGTTATAGATTTCCCCGTTGAAGAGCAGAGCGACAGAGCGGTCTTCATTGAAAAAAGGCTGACCGGCTGCCTCTGAGAGGTCGATGATGCTCAAACGTCGAAATCCGAGTGCGATCTCGTCGTCAACATAACAGCCCCCCATGTCCGGACCCCGGTGAAGGATGCGGTTCATCATTCGGCCGAGAATTTTCTGCTTTTCTTCTTTGTCATCTATTTTCGTGGTGAATCCCACAAAGCCGCACATAAAGAACTCCTTAATTATAACATTGAAACTTCAGAATTTTAGAAGGATCCAAAAACAAAGTATCAGTCGGAAAGAAAACCGTATCTGTTCGGCTGGCTGAAAATCACGCCATTCAAATATATCATAAAATATTATATACAAATTAGTATACCATAAATTTTTAAAAATGAAAAGGGGGTACGGAAAAAATAAATCCGGTCGGAATCATAGGGACGGCTTGTATTTTGTGGGATTTGATGGTATAATATGCACAGCATATCATTTCATTACTGAAAACTGCCGGAGCTATAAAGGCAGTGAATACATAAAAAATTTGTTGTCGAGGTTCATGATTGCTTCCTGTATATCCCTTTTCATATTGGCGGGAACGGCCCTGTTGTTTTACATGCCCATTGATTCCATGAAATATTTTCATTCGCCGTATTATTAAACAACAAAGGAAAAATATACATTTTCAAGCGGTTTATCCCCCTATCTCAAACTGTATAATGTTACAGCAGAAAACAGTCTGCCGGTTGATTTTTACAGAAACAAAAATGTGAAAATCAATGCATTCGGATATTTTGTATTCAAGGATACATTGATTTTAAACGATCTTATCCCGCATTTTGACAAAAGTAAAAGGGACTGGTTCATATCACAGCCTGAGAAGGATGGGAGCGATGGGGGTAATTAAGCTGTATTTTGTTGTCAAAAATGAAATATAGGAAGCGAACAAAATAATTGGGCTGCCTGTTTGCGAGTAAGCCGTCCCTTTTGGTCTA
>CAKTAA010000053.1 GCA_934526185.1 uncultured Eubacteriales bacterium
GCTGTGCAAAAGCGGGTATCATCAACGGTACAGGCGACGGCACTTTCAATCCGCTGGGAACTGCTGACCGTGCGTCGATAGCGACGCTTATCACCAATTTCTGCACAGCGTTTGTCGACTGAATTCATTCAAATAAGCAGAGAACAGGAAATTTCGGCGTAATGCCTGCTGCACATTTATGTGGCAGGCGTTTGCTTTTCACCGGTATGTTGGGCTCGGTGTTCCAGTACGAAGAATGTGAAATATGCCGTCTGATTACTCCGAATCCAAACAAAACCGCACAAATTATGGGACTTGACAGCCTATATACTTCATGATATAATACAAATAAAAAGGAAATGCGGGTTTCATGTGCCCGCTTCTCCTATCAAATTGAAAGGATGAAATTATGAAAAAACTGCGGATGATCGCCATGCTTCTCGCATTGGCAATGACACTCTCGGTATTCACGATGACCTCGTTTGCCACGCAGACGGAAGGGGATAGTGACGAGATGCCCTTTACGGATGTCGATGCGGATAGCTGGTATTACACATATGTAAAATATGTGTATGGGCATAATCTTTTTAAAGGAACGTCAGAGGACAAATTTTCACCGGATATGGAAATGACACGCGCGATGTTTGTACAGTTGTTTGCCAATCTGGACGGTGCGGATCTCAGCCAATACACAGAAACAAAATTCACTGATGTGGATATGAAAGAATGGTATGGCCCTGCCGTTGCATGGGCTGAGGCAAACAGCGTAGTAAACGGTACGAGTGAAACGACATTTTCACCCACCGATGAGATTACAAGAGAGCAGATGTGCGTACTTCTGGTGAATTATGCACAATATGCGGATATTGACCTGACGGTGGAGGAGCCGAAGGAGACGAACTTTCCCGATGCTGATAAAATAAGCAGTTGGGCAGAAGATGCCGTTGAAATCTGTGCGGCGGCGGGAATTATCAACGGGAAAGGAGATGGCTCCGTTGATCCTCAGGGAACTGCGTCGCGTGCGGAGGTTGCCACGTTGATTACCAATTTCCATACAAAATTTTTCAGCGAAGACGAGCTGGATATGTGGTTCGACCATACAACGGTAAAGGTCGCGAGATCGGATACAACATCGTCCGGAAAGACTACATATACTATGTATATGGCTAAAAATGAAATTGAAGCCTGTCAGGTTTTTCTTGCGACAGAAGCTGATCGTTCCGGATTGACAATTGAAGTAACACCCTTTAAAAACGAGAGCGGCGCTGAATTGACGACAGAAATCTTTGAAGAGTATTACACAAAAATGGATAACGGCATCTACCGACCGGATGCACTGCCTCCGGTTCAGGGAGAATTTTCAATTAAAGCAAACCAGTCAAAAGGATTTTTGATCAAAGCCAAAACAACGGCGAACACAGCCGAGGGCGAGTATACTGCTCAGGTTATTGTCAAAGAGGGCGGAAATGTTGTCAAACAGGCTGATGTGAAAGTCAATGTATGGAATTTCACGCTCTCAGATGAAACGGCATGTGCGACGGCATTTGGTATGAGCAGCTATAATATTTATATGGAGTACGGTCAAACCGAAGGCGATGACGGCAAACTGTATAAGGCATTCTACGATTATCTTTTGGAAAATAGGATTTCAGCGTATTATCTGCCGTATGAATTGACAGATCCGCGTGCGGATGAATATATGTCCGATCCACGCGTGACCTCTTTCTGTATCACGGGATATGGAAAAGACATGACTGACGATGAGATCCGTGAGGTTTATAATAAGCTTTCGCAGAATGAAGAGTGGCTTGATAAAGCATACTTCTATTATGTAGATGAGCCTATGGAATCCGGAAAACTCAATGACCTTAAAAATGCGGGAGAACGTTTGGAGAAGCTGTATCCGGGATACAATATGATTGCTCCGTATTTTACGAATATTGATATTTCGGCTGATTTGGATCAGATAGGCTTTATGTCGGATTATCTTACCATTTGGTGTGCTAAGGTTTTTGCGCATACCTTGCCTGAAGATAAGGATATACAAGGAGTGCAGAAAGCACAGTATCTGATGACAGAAGAACAGATTGCTAAATACGGTACCTTTGAAGACCGGATGGCAGCGGAGGTCGCAGGCGGCGATAAGCTTTGGTGGTATCACTGCTGGGAGCCGGTAGATCCGTATGCGAATTTTGACGCATCTGTTCAGGGCCTTGTTCACCGCGTTACATTCTGGCAGCAGCAGATGTATGATGTTACAGGCTGCCTGTATTTCGCGGTTGATTGCTGGTACGAAAGCACGATGGATCAATGGAACACACTGAAAAAGGTGAACGCCGGCGGACAGGATGTATATGGTGACGGTATTCTCATTTACAGCGGTTTGAAATACGGCATTAGAGGCCCGATAGGCTCTCTGCGTCTGGAGGATATCCGCGACGGTATCGAGGATTATCAGTATCTCGAAATGGCAAAGACACTTTTGGGACAGGAGAAAGTTGACGAAATTATTTCCCAGGTAACAACGGGCGTTCTGCATTATATTGATGATGACGATGCATTCGCTCAAATCAGAATAGAGCTCGGCAATGCGCTTGAGGCAGCATCTAAATAAAATGGACGATTAGATAGAAAGTGCGGTATGATTCGGTCATACCGCACTTTTTTGAATAATAATATTTAAATGGTCGCTCACATGCTTTCTAAATGTTTTATAAGAGATTGATTTTCTAAGTCAAGAAAATTGAGATAATTATCAATTGCTTAGTTTAGTAATATTGGAAAATAGGAAAATATGGGACAGGCATTTGACATACTTTTCTTTTCAAAATACGAATTGAATGCCGCCGCAATGTTTATTGCATCCATAGCAGGGAGCCGTATGAATTATAGATGATTGTATCGATGCTGTGCACCATTCTAAATAATCAGTATTCATTGATATGGCGTAGATTTAATTTTAATGATAAATCCTGGCCGCTATTCGAATCCGGAAACAAAATTGATTCTTTAAATAAATAGTAGCAAATGTTTTTCCTTTGCATTTCACATGCTCATATCTTAGCGTATATTTATGCCTAAGATTGCAAGTATATCCCGGATTCATATCGTAAAAGCAGCATTTTTCTGTTCATCCGGCAAATCTGAAAGAATTTCTTCTATTGGGGGAAAGTATCTCGTGGGATCTTTGATATAAAGTATGCGAATATCAGCCGAATAAACCTATCCCCTTTCATTTTCTTTTTGGAACTTTCACCGCTGTATGTTACAATATTGTCTATTTGAAAACCATATTGTTCAAGCTCAAATTAATATTTCAACACAGGAAATGTCCGTTTCCATTTGGGATTTGCTGCATAATATCACCTTTTTATTTAAATTATGGATAATATCAAATTGCGAAATATTAAATGAAACTTGATTTAAATAAAGTAAAGGTTTGGACAATATTTACTAAAATGATACAAATTATATGTAAGATTCATAGCGAAAAGTATTAAGAGCCAATGAAATTAGCAGCCGATATGTAAAAATGTTCCTTATTTGTGTTATGCCGTGGTATTTTTACCTAGACACTTCAATGCCGAAGCTTTACCTTATATCACAAACTGCTTGACGGGCTTGGCAGCAAGTTCGTTGGAGCCGTCGTCGGAAGAAAAGGATCGTATCTGGGCCAATGCGAAAAAGCCGTCTGCACCATACAGGCGGACATATTCACCTTCGGAAAAGAGCTGTTCTTCTCCTGTTTCATATTTTAACTTACGAAGGTAAATCTGTTGGCCGCTGCCGGCGATCCGACGATAAAAGGCAGGGAGATAGAGCTTGCGTAAGGAACTGAAGGCGGTTTCCAACGGCAGCAGCAGATGCTTTCGGAGGTTTGCATCAGCGTTTTCCAAATATTCGAGAGTTACACAATCCTTTTCCGAAAAATTTCCGCTTGAGCGTCTGTGAAGAGAGGCCATAACGCCGCCGCATCCCAGCTTTGCTCCTATATCTGCACACAGCGTTCGGATATAAACGCCTTTTGAGCAATAAACCTCCAAACGAAAGCGGCATGCATCAATAGGTGTACATTCGATGGAATAGATGGAAACAGGTCTGGCTGGACGGTCAATTGTCTGTCCTGCTCTCGCAAGATCTACAAGCTTTTTTCCGTTCCGCTTCAATGCGGAATACATCGGAGGGATCTGGAGAATATTGCCGGTAAAGGAAAGAGCCGCATCAATTACGTTTGCCGTATCCGGTATCTCGTCTGATGTTGAAAGAACAGTTCCGGTAATGTCTTCTGTATCAGTGGTGAGACCGAGCTGAAGAACGGCGCTGTAACGCTTACTTTCGGAAGATATGTATTCGGAGGCCTTTACCGCTCTTCCGATTAGGATGGGGAGTACGCCTGTCGCCATCGGATCTAACGTGCCGGTATGGCCCACCTGTCTTGTCGAATACAGTTTTCTTACTTTGTTGACACAGTCATGGGAGGTGAGGCCTGCTGGCTTGTTAAGCAAAAGAATACCGCAAGAGTTTTTTTCTGTTTGAACAGATTGCCGCTGCTCCATATGGCCCTCCTTATATTATTTTATTTCAATCTTTCAGTGGCTCATACCGGCTGCTGAGTTTCTGAAGCTGTGCCGATTATAGTTTTCAACAGGGAACTTGCTTCAGATACAAGCCTATAAGCCTTTTATAGTATAAGCTGGTCTTGCATTCAGATTACTAACCCATTATTAAAATTTTGGCAAAAGGTCTTTCTTTAGACATAAATTAGTAGTATAATATATTAAATATGTTATTCTTCATTGAAACCCTTAAATGTGTATCAATTACATAAAATATAAGGTTGTATGGCGACATACATCTTTATTATACAGCCGGTAAGCTAAAAACACAAGAGCGATTTGAGAATTCTTATCATTTAAAAAAAATCATGTAGTGAAATCGGTTAAATAAATAGGGAATACTGCAACTCTAAAACTACTGCCAGGAAGGAAAGGGGGAACCCGCGTTGATTTTTTGCGGGGAATCGTAAGTATGAAAAACAAATGCAATATCGAAATTGCGGGGATATCGCTGACACTCATGTCTGAATATCCAGAAGAATATGTTCGCGCATTGTCTGCAGCAGCAGACAAGCTTATTCATCAAATGCCCAAAAGCTGTACAAAGCTGGAGGCTGCACTGCTTTGTCTGCTCGACACTCTGGACGAAAAGCTGCGAATGGAGGAAGAAAACGGCGAATTGAAAAAACAAATGGAAAACGATAGGCTGGACCTGGAAATCCTGCGTATAGAAAACGAAAAGCTAAGGGCAGGCACAGGAAAATAATTCAAGCCACCGTGATTCAAGGAACGGAAAGCATGACGCATGCTCTGAAATATTTGCTTGAGACCAAAAGGTCTGCTTTGGAACTTGACAGTTTTACTACATTCAATAGGCGCCAGAGGATATTTCTCTTTCTTTGCGCTCCGACTTTTGAACGCCGGATATACTATTATTTGAAAGGACGGCGTATATCTTTTGCATGAAAAAAGGGGGATCAGATGAAAAAGGCGCTTCCTGAGCTACTGGCGCCTGCAGGCGAGGCGGAATCCTTGAATGCAGCAATTGCTGCCGGAGCTGATGCAGTATATTTTGGAGGGCCCGCTTTTAACGCGAGAATGTCTGCTGAGAATTTCAGTATAGATGCAGCGTGCGAAGCGATCCGCCGCTGCGCTTTTTATGGCGTTAAAAGTCATATTGTCCTGAATATTCTGCCGTATCAGAGGGAAATGAAACGGTTGTTAAACGATGCCGAAACGCTGTATCGGGCCGGGGCGGATGCACTGATTGTTGCAGATCTCGGCGTAGCTGCATATATTCGTCGATTTTTTCCGGATATTCAGCTTCATGCAAGTACACAGCTTTCGGCACATAATCCTGAAGCAGTACGGGAACTTGCGGCATTGGGCTTCTCGCGCGTCGTATGCGCCAGAGAATTACCGGCGCCGGAAATACGTGCGCTTTGCCGGGAAACTGAGGCGGAAATCGAAATGTTTATCCATGGAGCATTGTGTGTTTCCCAGTCGGGACAGTGTCTGATGAGTTCAATAATCGGCGGACGGAGCGGCAACCGTGGGGAATGTGCACAGCCGTGTCGTTTGCCTTACAGAACATCTAAGTGCAAAGAAGCTTATCCCCTTTCTCTTAAGGATCTGTGTCTGGCAGGCCATATTTCAGAAATACTTGATTTAGGTATCGCTTCTTTAAAAATTGAAGGGCGTATGAAAAATCCGTCTTATGTATTTGGCGTAACATCTCTTTACAGACGGCTGATAGACGAGGGACGAAATGCGAATTGCGGTGAAATCGAAAAGCTGGCGGCATTGTTTTCCAGAAACGGTTTTACCGACGGTTATTTTCTGAATGAAATAGATGCGGGAATGCAGGGAGTAAGATCTGCAGGGGACTTTCAGCGGACGAAGGAAGCGGAGCAGAAGCTTATGCCGAAAATTCAGCAGAAACGTCGGCTGCCGGTAAAATTATCCGCTGAATTTTCCTTGGAAAAACAATCTAAGCTCACACTGACACATGGGGATGTCTCGGTCACCGCGGAAGGCGCTGTACCGGTCCCGGCTCAAAATTGTCCTCTTACTGAGAAAAGCGTGCTGAACAATCTAAAGAAATTCGGCGGAACTCCATTTGAAGTGGTTTCCTGTTCCTGTTGTGTCGCGCCGGGTATTTCTCTTCCTTTGTCGGCTATCAATTCGCTGCGCCGAAGCGCTGTTGATCTGCTGACATCAGCTCTGCAATCAGCCAGATCTCCTGAACGAAAGCTGCTGCCAACACCGCTTTCAGGCGATTGCATACCGGATTTGTCTGAGAATCAATGGAAAAATGGAGACGCAAAAAGATACCGATTGCAGGCAAGCTTCCTGAAGGTTGAAAACGTTCCGGCGGAGGCTCTTGATGCATTTGATTTGATATGGCTGCCCCTTTATGATGCTGAACGGTATGAGACGAAAATCCGGGCATGGATTGTCAGTGAGAGATGCAAAATAGGTGTCATATTGCCTTCTGTCATTTTCAGCCGTGAGCGCGAAGAGACGGACAGGCTTTTGCAAAAGGCTGCTGAAATGGGCATTTGTCATGCTTTATTAGGAAATATAGGTCATTTTGAATTTGTCCGGCGCGCGGGTATGAGGGCGCACGGCGATTTGCGGCTGAACGGGTATACAACGCAGTCTCTTACTGTATGGGCATCGCTTGGCCTTACTGATATTGTGCTGTCGCCCGAACTGACGGCGCCTCAGCTTGAACATATCCATGCTCCAATTCCCAAAGGCGTTGTTGTCTATGGAAGAATTCCTCTAATGACGCTTGAACGCTGCGTCATCAGGGAAATAACCACATCGGGACACACGACGCCTGGGGAAAAGAGAAAATGTTCCGCATGTACCTCCTCTGTGTTCCTTCAGGATCGCAGACACGCCGAATTCCTGCTTACGAGAGAGCCGGAGCACCGGAATATTCTATGGAACAGCGTGCCTGTTTACATGGCGGACAAAAGAGAAATCCTTCAAAAAATTTCCACAGATTTTGTCCGGTTTTTATTTACAGATGAAACGCAGGAACAGTGTGTGCAAATTCTGCATGCATACAAAGAACAGAGGGCGCCTGTGGGCCATGTACGGAGAATTCGTCTATAAAAAGTGAGCGGCATATGGCATATACAATTGCCGGTTTTTGATGCTGTTTTTATATGATTTATCATGCGAAAAGCAGGAGCTTGCTTTAGACAGCAGGAACAGGAGGAGTTCTTGAATATTCATCATACAATTGCGGCTGTTTCTACGCCTTACGGTCGGGGCGGAATCGCTGTTATCCGAATTACCGGAGAGGAAGCGCTGGAAATAGCGGGAAAACTTTTTCGACCGGCAAACGGTGGGGAGCTTTTCGGTGTTGAGGCCAATCATACGGTCTGGGGACATATATATTATCAGGAAGAACAGATTGACGACGGTGTGGCTGCCGTCTGGCGGGCGCCGCATTCCTATACCGGAGAAGATACCGTTGAAATTTCCTGTCACGGAGGCGTTTACCTGACGCAAAAGGTTTTGGAGTCGGCTTTTATATGCGGTGCTGTACCGGCAGAGGGCGGTGAATTTACGCGCCGTGCTTTTGTAAATGGAAAGATAGGTCTTGCACAGGCGGAAGCGGTAATGGATCTAATAGATGCAGAAACTTTCGAGCAGGTTCGTTTGGCAAACTCAGGAGTGCGCGGCATCTTGTCAGATAAAGTCCGGGAGCTTTATGAGGAAATTGAGCATGCTGTCTCCAGTATTTATGCCTATATGGATTATCCTGACGAAGATTTGACGGTTTTTACGGTACAAGAGCTTACAGCGATCCTACAGAAGGAAGAGCGGGAGCTGGCTGCCCTTTGTAAATCTTATCAGCAGGGAAGAACAGTTCGAGAGGGAATCCGAACAGCGCTTATCGGAAAACCGAACACTGGAAAATCATCGCTTCTGAATGCACTTTCCGGAAAGGATCGTGCCATTGTTACGGAGATTGCAGGAACTACCCGCGATGTTATCGAGGAAACGGTAAATGCAGGCAGGCTGCTGTTGAGAATTGCAGATACCGCTGGTATTCGCTCTTCCGACGATCCTATAGAGGCTATCGGCGTGCAGCGCTCTTTGGAGGAGCTCGAAAAGGCGGAACTTGTCCTCGCAGTTTTTGATATCCTTGCGTTTGACGACGAGGACAGGGATCTGTGCGAAAGACTGAAAACGTACAGCGGACCGATTATTGCAGTTTTCAACAAAAAAGATCTCGGAGAGGCAGATTTACCGGAAACCGATGTATCGTTTACCTCGTCTGTGCGAATATCTGCGAAAACCGGTGAGGGAATAGAAGAGCTGAAGCAGACGCTGGAAGCACTTTTCTTGTCGGGACAAATATCTTATGATACGCAGGCAATGGTGACCAATGCCAGGCAATATGCTGCTGTTTGCGCGGCGCGTCAGCACATACGAGATGCGCTGCATGCTTTGGAGGCGGGATATTCCCAGGATATAGCCGGATTGGATATGGAGCAGGCGCTGACGGCGCTCGGCGAGCTGGACGGCAGAGAAGTGTCGGAAGAAATCGTAGACAGCATATTTCACCGGTTTTGTGTAGGAAAGTAACAGATATACATTAAAATATAGATTTTTTGTATTTGCTTTACGGGCTTCACCGAACGGTAAAGAAGTTTGCAGATATATCATGGTTCCAATATTGATGATATTATAGAGTCAGATGTTCATAATTCTGTGGTACCGATAAAACCGGTTTATTTAACCGGAAGTATGGAAAGATATTACACCCATAAAAGGCGTAATAGGGATAGAATCAGAAAAAAATGTTGATAAAAGGAGAAGCACGGCTATGGCAGAGAACGCAAACCAAAATATGGTCTCATTGACACAGTTTCCCGGCACAGTCCATGAGAAATTGACGGCAGTATCCGCGTATTGCCGCGAGCACTGCGGTACAACGGTGTTGATTCCGGCAGGCCGGTATACGTTAGAGGATACGCGCGCAAGGGAAGTGATGGAAGAGGTTTTTGCGGGTGTATACGGCACCAATCCTGAGCCGGTCATGTTTCGGCCGGAATTTCAGTTCTCAACAGGACTGGATCTGCGCGGATGCAGAGATGTCACCATTTTAGCCTATGGCGCAATACTGATGATAAACGGCTTTATGGAGCCTGTCGGAATCCGAGATTCCGAGCGTATTACCATTCGGGGGCTGACCATAGATCATGTGCGCAAACCTTTTTCAGAAGGCGTTATAGCGGATGCCACTCAGGAGTGGATAGATGTTCTTTTCCCATCCGAGTATCCTATGAAAGCATCGGCGCCGGCACCGCGCGTTTTCTCGTATGACGAGGAAGAGGGACGCTTTGCCTGGATCTCAATTGACAGTAGCAGTGCCGAGGAAATCGAACCGCAGAAAATGCGATACCGCGGAAGCGGCGGGAAAGAATTGATCGGCAGAAAGGTTTATTTCACTCACACTTTCCATTCGCGCCCGGGCATACTCATCAGTCACAGCAGAGAGATAAAGCTGAGGGATGTGACCATAAACAGCCAGCCTGGAATGGGGATCGTCGGATTTAAGAGCAGGGATATCGACATCCGCCGCCTGCATGTAGTGCCTTCAGAAGGGCTGCATATGTCAACCAATACCGACGCTACGCACTTCGCATCCTGCAGCGGAAAGATATGCGTAGAGGACAGTACCTTTTCCGGACACGGTGATGATGCCATTAATGTACATAATTATTATTACAGCATTAGCCAAGTGCAGGGAAATGTCTGCACGCTTACAGTGGAAGCACCGACGTGGACACACTCCCAAGAGCCGGATATACCGGAGGCAGGATATGTACTTGCTCTTGTCGATAAAGCTACCATGCGTCCAGAACAGACGTATATCATAAAAGAAAGCGTACAACAGGGAAAAGCTGCGGCAGTTCGGCTTGATCATGAGCTGCCGGAGGATACAACGAAATATCTGCTTGCCAATTTGACGGACTTACCGGTGCTTTCATTCCGAAACAATTATGTACACAATCATCTTGCACGCGCGGTATTGATTAAGACGCACGAGGCTTTGGTGGAAAACTGTCTGTTCGAATGTAGTATGGGTACAGCTATTCATGTCGCGGCTGAAAGCTGGTGGCATGAGGGAATTCCGTCAAAAAATGTTGTGATTCGTGGCAACACCTTCCTGCGGTGCAGCGCCGAATGGCGTGCGGGCGCGGTACTTGTCAATGTTGATTCACCGAATCCGACTGCCCCTGACCTGCATGATACAATTGTTATTGAAGACAATACGGTGGTAAACAGTCGTGCCGCTGTCGCTTTTTCCATAGCCAACGTTCATCATGTTAAATTAATGGGGAACCGTTTTGAAGGGTTTGAAAAACCATATGAAATTATATATTGCGGGCAGGTTGAGCTTTCAGACGAAAAGAAAAAGGTATAATGTTATTTATATAAATGCATGTGCTACTGATAGACCTCCTCCTTCCCTTAAGAAATTACGGGGCGCATAGCCGCGGACACTCCTCCCGCTTTCAACGATGCTATATTAGTTTGCAGCGTAAGACGGAAAGGCATTCTTGAAGTTATTTTATAACAATAAGCGGCGCCGTTGTTGATGGATTTGAGGTGACCTTTTGTTATAAGCAATCGCTGCGGATGCTTGTACGGAGGAAATTTTTAACTCAAACATTGCACACAGTGTCAAAAGACGGGAAATAATCTAAGGTGTTTGTGAACTGACCATGGAATTGATGTCATAACGATTCAAATCTAAGCGGCAGAAACACTTTTACCTTGGGCTTTGAATGTGAGGATTCTGCAACCTAATCGGATTGATGAATTCCTTTTATACGTTTTAGCCCTTTTGACGATGAAAAGGATATTTTTCGGCTAATTTATTTAAATGCTCCCACTCCGTCATGTGCTCAAAATCCATTCTGCACAGAATAAGTCGGAGAGCGCGGTTGATACACCAACTACTTATTTAATCCATACAGCATTGTCGTCGGGTCTTGGAAAAGAGGGATTTGGGGCTGTATAAATGTGAATATTACAAAAGCCAAGGCAATTAGGCAAAGAACAATTCGTGCAAGAGCAGAAGACGGGCAATGAGTATTTTCATGCTTGAAAGTCTGGGTTTCCCAAATAAACGTTGTGGCAGCCGCTATGAAAAAAATGGCGATATTAATCAAATCCGGAGATTTTCCGAAAACTCCGTTATAGGTGTAAAATAGTACGGGTATTAAGATCAGCCCAAACACGGTTCCTTTCAGCTTGATACACCAAAAGTTTTCGTATTCTTTTTTAAAGAATCTACTTTCAATGAAAGCAAATGCGAACATAGGAAAGAATAATAGCTTCATATGTTCCCAAGTTGACTCATTAACAGCAGAAAACGGTGCAACAACTGTGCTTTCCGTCCAGTCATAAAGAAAATGAAGCATAGTCCCTGCGAATGAAGTAACTGCAAATCCAACAAATTGCCAAAGAGTTATAGAACTTTTCATAATTTCATCCTACCATAAATAGTATTTATAAAAATTATATTTGAATTCAATGAAATTTATTCAAAAATTAGTCTGCTTAAAACAAAGAGAGGTGTAACTACGCGATAAATCAAATGAATCTGACAAAGGTAGCCGCTGGCTTTCATAAATTTTGTAAAATATCAGTTTCCGGTAAAATATGCGGAACTTTTATGCTGCACCGCATCCATCAAATTCTGCTGACCTCCTGTTGTTTATCATTTTGAATCTACAAATTGATTCACTATAATAAAAACCAGACAGCCGGAACACGCACATGCAAGAAGCGTGTTCCTTTTCATACCGCATAGCAAAGTCGATTTTAATACGGAAAAGTGTCTGAAAATCAAATGAATAATTAAAATATAGAACTCCGATTTCGAACTTGGAAAGGAGACCACCGCTGATGAAAGTTGTGGAATGGAATATTTTTTCTTAAAGGTGCTTTTCCATATTTTCCAATAGAAAAGTTTATATCTTTCGGAATCGATAAATTTGAATGTTCATACAATTAGGGAAAGCAGATAAGGAGAAAACTCAAAAAAAGTATTTAAGGTGGCAGACACAAAAAAGTAGAGTGAAATCTTATTTTGTGGAATTACAAAATAAAATAGCATTATTTGAACAGTTAGGCAACATATATCACAGAGAAAATGGATATTTAATCTCGGATTTACGATTACCAGGCGAAGCAGAGCAGCAGTTAAAGGCGGGAAACGCTCTTAAATGGATAGGCAGAATGAATGAAAAACAAGCAATGGCAAGGGAAATTGCAAATACCGGACGGATTTACACCTAATCGATTTATATACTGACAGTTGATAGTGTTGATAGCGATAAATTCATACCCACCTTTTATGGTTTTAACCTGCTTTGAATAGGCGTTTTGATACTTAATAGCAATATTGGCAAACAAATAACTTTATATAAAACCGATAGCCGCAGACTGAAATTGGTCTGCGGCTATTTTTCTAACATTAATAAATAATTTTTTTCTTCATCAAAATTATAAGTATAAATGGAACCAATCATTAACACAGATGGACCTTCTGCACCACAATATGGACATTCGTGTTCATCATTAAGAAATATTTCTCTAACGGATACGAGCAGCTTTGCAGATTGCATAATGGTATTTTTCTTACTGATTAAACCTGCTGTACCAACGGCACCTCCTACACCTGCAACGACACCAAGTCCAAGTATGGCACCGCCGCCGACAATTGCGGCTGTACCGCCTGCCATTCCTAATCCGCCTATTGCAACCGCTCCACCGCCAAGGTATGCCAAGCAAGCGCTGGTCAGGGCTGCACCGCTGAGTCCTGCAAAATTTGAGCCAACCAAAGCAACAGCGATAGTAGGTGCAAATACTTCTGCTGCTGCAATAACAACAATTGCAATACCTGCGGTAACGGTTACCGATGTTAATACAGTTTTTAGAACTTCATTTAACTCACGCAGTACTTTATCATAACATTTCCGAAGTCTGTTTATATAGCCTTTTGTGTAATAATCACCGCAGAAAATTAAATCAAGATAGCTGTCACCAACACCTTTTTATACCCACTAATGGTATTTTGAAGATCCTTGTATTTACGGCTTGGTACATCGTTGCCCTTTTTATCTTTTTCAATGCTCAACGGATAATACGGTTCAAAAAGCATAGCTTCAAGTAGCGCTAAACGAAACCAAGTATTGTGCGGCTCGTTCTCTTCCACTTTTTGTATTAGTTCTGTTTCATCGCTATACCAATGAAGTTCCACACCTTCAATTTGCAAAAAGCTCGCAAATCCGTTTGACATATATTTTTTCCACTCATCAAGCCATTTCTGCTTTAATTGCTTTACACCATCATTGTTAATTGGTAATTTTGTGTTTTTTATATCGTTCAGCGTTTTATAATATTCGAGATTATATAAAATCTCTGTTTGCTCAACTGTTAAGCCAAGCTTATCTATATCCATATCGTTGCCTATTCTTTCGTAAAGATTCTCATCGAATTGCGAAAATGAAAACCGTTTTATGTCTTCATACATTTGCTTAACTTTTTTGACTTTTCTCGATTTTAAGCACCAACTGACATCTTCGCCTATGGCAATAGCAAACCGTCCAACACCTATATAGTTAACAGAAACCCAATACTTTTGAGAGATTACAGCTTCGCCGATGTCGAGTGCCGTAAAAACTCCAGTTGAAATTGTAAGCATTCTCGCAATTGTTGGATTATCCATCGGCTTTGCTTTTGACCAGTCAATATTCTTCATATCAGAAAATGAATGAACATTATTTTCACGCATCTCTGTTGCGAAACGGCGAATAAAATAAAAAGTCCTTACAAAACATTCATTGGCAACAACAGGAATCGTTTGCCGCCCAAGTTCAATTCCAACACCAAGTTCACTGCGCAAATCAAACTTTAAAACTGTATCTCTGATGACTGCTCCGGATTCATCGTGCTTTGCAAGTAAAGTGCCGTTAAAGAGTTTTGACAAAAACACAGACAGAGAATTATCATCAATCTTTAGATTTTTAAAAACCGGGAGTACTGATAATTCTTTTGCTAAAGAAAGTATAGGACCGGGGATTCCCGTACCGCCGCTTTTTCCAACAGAACTACTTGATCCCGCCATATCACTAACAAGGTGGAAAAACCAAACCAGAGTGCCGAACAATATTTTTGTAGGAACATCTTTGCCTATAAAAATCTTGCTTTTTTCAGAAACATCAGCAACCTTAAAACAACCGTTTTCATCTGTGCCGTATGATTTAGAAGTAAATTGAGTAAGCAGCGAAAATACTAAGCCAACAATCAATGGATGATGAGCAAAATCCCGCAGGTGATGTTGCAATCCACCACCAAAATCAGGCGTATTGCCATCACTTGGGATAGGGAATTTTTTTTCAAGGAATTTAACCGACGATTGTAAATCATTATCTTTGCAGCCAAGCATCTTAGCAGTATTTTTAACGAATTCGTCAATTTTATCGTTCGCTATATTTCGTCCTCGCTCTAAACTGAACTCT
>CAKTAA010000054.1 GCA_934526185.1 uncultured Eubacteriales bacterium
CCGTTTTCCTTTAAAAACAACGGCGTGATCTGATAGATATTATCAAAACTGTAGTCCGGCAGCAGCGGATGTTTCATATGGCAGGATTATACCTTTCATTGTTATTTACGTATGTGATCCATTTATGGCCCTCGGGATACAAATACAGCAGCGCCTGATTCAGCCAATCCCTCTGAGCGCTGTCCATTTGGCGTATAGCCAGGTCGAAGTCCTGCTGGTAACCGTTTCGTTCGGTATCCGTGGATTTATACAATAAGCAGATTTCGGGCGCCAGATACGGAATTCCGTCGTTGACCAAAATGGCGTCCTTCAGCTTTCGCTTGATGCTATGGTTCCGGGCGTAATGCAAATCCGTATCATCTTTGTCATTGAAAAGAAATTCTATGAAATTTAACTTTGTCTGACCGGCAGATTGAAAATCAATATGACAGATATCCTTTTCGTCTGTTTTGGACAGATGTATTAAATCACAGTCAGCTTTACAGCAGAATATATTTCTTTTACATTTCATTTGTATGGCGACATCGGTTATATGGTGAGCTTTACTGCCTCCAAGCATTTCATAGACATCAAACCCCAGAGACTGCATATATAAAATAATTTCATCACGTTCAGTCCAAAACGCAAGAACATCTATATCGCCGTGTTTTCGGGATTCATAGTTTAAAAACAAATCTATTGCCCAGCCGCCGCAAAAAGCGTATGTAAAGCGATGGCTGGACAAAATACTGTTTGCTTCAAACAGAAGAGAATTCATAAATATGCCTCCTGTCTAAGACGAAAGCTTTTCTGTTAAAAAAGTCTAGCACGATTTTGAGTAAATTTCAAGAGGGGGCTTCAGCCGCAAGCGCGTTGTCCGCCCTGAACTGAAAGCTGCGGAAAAATATCAACGAATAGAATTGCGCGGAATGCTCCCGCATAATCATTTGCAAAATCGGAATTATATTGACTTATGGTGCAAATGGATGTGGGAAAGCTTTTCGTACAAATCGAAATCCACATCGCGCAGAATATTTTCCAGCTCTTCGTCGCCCATAACTGTGCTACGTCCGGAGGCATATTCCTTGTCGACTCGTTCCTTCATCTGGACAAGGACCGGATGGCGTTTGTCGAGGGCCTCCTCGCCTGTGAGACGGAAGAAGCCGTTAATCCAATGCGCAATGCCAGCAAGGCCGCTGTGTGAATCTACGGCGACAGCAGCGGGACGGTTCAGCAGTCTGTTTGTGTCAAATATATTATAGATTTCTTCGTCCTTCAACAGGCCATCCGCGTGGATGCCGGCACGCGTGACATTGAAATTTCTGCCGACAAACGGTGTTCTGGCCGGAATTTCGTATCCGATATCCGATTCAAAATACTCAGCGATTTCCGTGATAACAGGAAGGGCCATACCGTCGTCGGTTCCCCTGAGGGAGCAATATTCAATCACCATTGCTTCAAGGGGGCAGTTTCCGGTTCTTTCGCCGATACCCAGCAGCGAGCAGTTAACGCCTGAGCAGCCGTACAGCCAAGCGGTTGCCGCATTGGTCACCACTTTATAGAAATCGTTATGTCCATGCCATTCCAAAAGGCGGCTGGGTACGCCGGCGTAGTGCATGAGGCCGTAAATGATGCCGGGAACGCTTCTGGGAAGTGCGGCGCCCGGATACGAAATGCCGTATCCCATCGTGTCGCAGGCACGGATTTTTACGGGAATACCCGCGTCTTTGCCGAGCTGCGTCAGCGCGTCTGCCAGCGGGACGACGAATCCGTAAAAATCGGCTCTTGTGATATCCTCAAAATGACAGCGCGGGGAGATGCCGTATTCCAGCACTTTTTCCGCGATTGATAGATATTTTTCCATTGCTGATTTGCGCGTCAGGCCCATTTTTTTGTAGATATGATAGTCTGAACAGCTGAACAGAATTCCTGTTTCGCGTATGCCGAGATCCTTGACCAGCTTGAAATCAGCATCGCTTGCGCGAATCCACGTTGTGATTTCCGGAAAGGGGAGTCCAAGATTCATGCAGGCTTCCACAGCCTTTTTGTCCTTTTCCGTATATACAAAGAATTCACTTTGGCGAATGATTCCGCGATCGCCGCCAAGTTTGGACAGCAAGCGATATAAATGCACAATCTGTTCTACTGTAAAGGGGGAGGTAGACTGCTGGCCGTCGCGGAAGGTTGTATCGGTGATCCAGATTTCCTCAGGCATCTGAAGCGGTACGTTTCTGTGGTTGAAGGAGACCTTGGGTACGCTTTCGTAATCAAACAAATGGCGGTAAAGATTAGGCGATTCTCTGTCCTGCATCTGATATTTATATGCGGATTGCTCCAAAAGATTGGTGGCTTTTGAAAACTCCAGTGTTGTATCTTTTTTCATATGTGATCATTCCTTTCCCAATTATGAAAAGCAGCATGTCATAACATGTGTAAATAATTATGCTGAATACGGCTCTGGATAGACAAGACGGCGCGCGGTCTCCATGAATGAAGAATGTTTAATATGCAAGATTACAAGCTTAAAAAATTCATATAAACAGCAGACCGCACCTTTTAACTCCACAATATTATACAGTTTTCGAATGTATATTGCAAGATGTGAAGGTTAAGTTTTCAAAACATTCACAAATGAACGGGAGTGGGCAGAGAATTTTGTTACACATATCATTATGATGCAAAACGGCGCTGCTTGTATTTCCGGTTGTTTGTCAGACAATCGGTATAAAAAAAGATCTGTTTGCAGCAGTATCTCTTGCCAAGGAAATAAAATTATGGTATGATAAATTTCGTATTTGAAGATATGCATGTTAAAATGAATATCCTTGTTTAAAATTCCGAAAAAACGGAATATGCAAGAGGCAAAGTAATGTAGAGGTGATTTCAAATGTCTAACAAAGTGATAGAAGAAAGAATATCGGATTTGCTTGCAAAAATGACACTGAAGGAAAAAATCGGACAGTTGAATCAGCAAGGAAATTCTTCCTATGGAAAGGAAGGACTGATCGAGAGGATCCGCCGCGGAGAAATCGGAGCATTTCTGACGGCAATAGATTATCCGCGTGACGATCAGGAGGTCAAAGGGGCAGAGCATCGACAATATTTAAACGAGCTTCAGCGGGTGGCAGTGGAGGAAAGCCGTTTGGGAATCCCGATCCTCTGCGGCCGGGATGTCATTCACGGTCACAATACGGTGTACCCGATACCATTGGCGATGGCAGCTACCTTTAATCCAGGTTTGGTAACAGAGGCGTACCGTTGTACGGCGGAGGAAGCGGCCAATGACGGTATACGCTGGAGCTTTTCACCGATGGTAGATATGGCGCGTGATCCGCGGTGGGGCAGATGCGTCGAGGGACCGGGAGAGGATCCGTATCTCGGTGCAAAGATGGCAGCGGCAGCGGTAAAAGGCTTTCAAGGGGACGACCTGACCAAGCGAGACAGCATAGCTGCCTGCGCCAAGCACTACATAGGATATGGTGCGGCGGAGGGCGGACGGGACTACCATAAAGCAGAGATATCGGATTATTCACTGCGAAATTATTATCTGCCGGCGTTCAAGGGAGCAGTGGATGCTGGGGTACGGTCGGTTATGAGCTCGTTCAACGAGATAAGCGGCCAGCCTACAACCTCCAGTCATTATTTGCTGACGGAGCTTCTGAAAGAGGAGCTTGGGTTTGACGGCTTTATCGTCAGTGACTATAATTCTGTTTTGCAATTGAAACGTCAGGGCGTAGCTGCAGACGACGCAGAGGCGGCGATGCTTGCTGTCAACGCCGGCTTGGATATGGATATGGCTGATGAGCTGTATACAAACAATTTGGAAAAGCTGGTTGCAGACGGCAGAGTAAAGGAATCTGTGATTGATGAAGCTGTACGGCGCGTCCTGCGAATCAAATTCGAGCTTGGGCTGTTTGAGAATCCATACGTGGAATATGTTCCTGTCGATAAGGATTATCATATGGCTGTGGCGCGCAGAATAGCGGGAGAAGCCATCATACTTTTGAAAAACGATGGTGGATTGCTGCCGCTGGATTCGAAGGAGCCGATTACGCTTGTGGGACCGATGGTGCATGAAAAAGCAATGTTTTTCGGCGCATGGGCCGGCGACGGAGATGTGAAACGTGTGAAGTCAGTCTATGAGGCGATCAAAGCGGTATCGCCGGAAACGCCGGTTGCAGATAATACCAGCTCTTTTTCGGCTTTCACAACAATGAATATCAGAAATCGCAATACGGTTGTTATGGTTCTGGGTGAATGCGCGTGGGTAACGGGAGAAGCGACTGGAATGGCATGCATCGAGCTGCCGGAGGATCAGAAAGCGCTTGCAAAAAAGCTGCACGGTATGGGCATGAAAATTGTTGCTGTCCTGTGCTGCGGCAGGCCGCTTGCGCTGGGCGATATCGAACCGTATTTTGACGCGATTTTATACGCATGGCATAACGGTACGGAAACGGGGGCTGCAATAGCGGACGTACTGTTCGGTAATGTATCCCCGTCTGGTAAGGTACCGATGACGCTAACGCGTGAAACCGGACAGATTCCGCTGTACTATAACGAGCATGTCAGCGGCCGCGATGTGGACGGCTATTACGGCATTGAGCAGTATCGCAATTATTGTGATTGTTTGGGATCGCCGCTTTATCCGTTCGGCTATGGCTTGTCGTATACCGAGTTTACGTTCAGCGAGCTCAAGGCTGAAACACCGTCTAAAACCTTTGAAGAAATTGAAAACGGAGAAACCTTTGAAATTCAGGTAAAGGTCAAAAACACCGGCAAGAGAGGGGGCAAGGAGGTTGTACAGTGCTATGTGCGTGATAAAATTGCCAGCATGACGCGGCCTGCGAGAGAGCTGAAGGGCTTTGATAAAATTTATTTGGAACCCGGTGAGGAAAAGACCGTTACTTTCCGACTTGGCAAACAGGAACTTGGATTCTGGGGTGCGGACAAGATATTTAGAGCGGAACCCGGCGAGTTTGATATCTATGTCGGGAACAGCAGCCTGGCAAAGGACTGCGTTACAATCCGTTTGAACTGAACAGATAAGACCTGCGGCTGGTGTTGGTGTTATAATTCGTAACCGTGCGCTTCACTGCATGCGGAGCTTATAATGAATGCCGTATTAAAATGTGCATAGTTCAATATGAGCTTATGTGTTAAATTTACGAGGGGCAGAGTGGACTTGAAATTTCCATTCTGTCCTGTTCGTTTTTATAAAACATAGGATTTAAAGTATTCGCTTCTTGAATTTGCGTCATTTTTATGGTATAATATGCATGGCTGACTGAACGCTATACGTTCAGCCGTTAGCGCAGGACTTAATTGTGTTCAAGCTTGGCAGCTCCGAGCGACATTCAGAGCGTCAAAGTCTTGTCAGCGTGAACACGCGGTTTTGTCAAAAGACGGGTTGCTTATGTGTAAATAAGATAGCCGTTCGCTTGCATAAATTGATAATAGATGGTGTGATTTTGAAAGGACAAAGCAAATGGAGATCGTGAGCAGATTAACCGATGAATTTCAGTTGAGAAGAGAACAGGTGGAAAAAACTTTAGAGCTCATTGACGCCGGAAACACCATTCCCTTTATTGCACGTTACCGGAAGGAGGTTACCGGTTCACTTGACGACAACATTCTGCGCCGCTTTTCAGAGCGTCTGCAATACCTTCGCAATTTGGAAAAGCGGAAGGAAGAAATCCGAAATGCCATATTTGCACGGGAAGCCATGACACCCGAAATAGAAACAGCCTTGGAAAAAGCGGAAACAATGACGGAGGCAGAAGACATCTACCGTCCTTTTAAGCAGCATCGAAAAACACGCGCGTCTGCGGCGCGCGCACGCGGTCTTCAGCCGCTTGCAGAGCTTTTGATGGAACAGAGAGATTTCTACGAGCAGTCTATGGAAGAGACCGCCGGAATGTTTGTCGACACTGATAAAGAAGTAAACAATCCTGAGGAAGCGCTTGACGGCGCCTGCGATATCCTTGCGGAGGACATATCCGATAATGCGGAAATTCGGAAAAAGGTCCGAGCTCTGACTCACGCACACGCACTTTTGATCACAAAAAAAGCAAAGGATGAGGACTCGGTTTACCGCATGTATTACGATCGGAGCGAGCCGGTCAAGAGTATTCCGGATCATCGTATTCTTGCGGTCCACAGGGGGGAAAAGGAAGGATATCTGAGAATATCTCTGGAGATTTCGCGCGATATCATTTTCAATACACTGTTTTCCAGAATTCAGACCAACGCCGCCTCTCCTGCCGCTCCATATATTTCCCGCGCAATTTTTGACGGCTATGAGCGTCTGCTCGCCCCATCGATTGAACGTGAGATATTATCGGATTTGTTTGAAAGCGCCAGCGACGGGGCGATCTCTTTGTTTTCCAAAAATCTTACGCAGCTTTTGATGCAGGCTCCTCTGAAAGGGAAAACGGTCCTGGGATGGGATCCCGGCTACAGAACGGGCTGCAAGCTGGCTGTTGTGGACAAAACCGGAAAGGTGCTGGAGACAGCGGTTATCTATCCGACAAAACCGAAGGAACGGACTGAAGAAGCAAAGAATGTGCTGATACGTCTGATTACCCGCCATTCCGTAGACGTTATCGCTATCGGTAACGGAACCGCGTCTGCAGAAAGCGAGCGTTTTGTGGCGGAACTGATACGTGAAGCCGGACTAGATGTAAAATATATTATAGTCAGCGAGGCGGGAGCTTCCGTATATTCTGCATCAGAGCTTGCCGCCGAGGAATTTCCGGATTTTGATGTGACGGAGCGTTCTGCCGTCTCCATCGCCAGAAGACTGCAGGATCCGCTGGCAGAATTGGTAAAAATCGATCCGAAATCCATAGGTGTCGGGCAGTATCAGCATGATATGAAGCAGACAAGACTTGACGAGGCGCTCGGCGGAGTCGTTGAAAGCTGCGTCAATGCTGTAGGCGTCGATGTCAACACGGCATCCTACGCGTTGCTTTCCTATATTGCCGGCGTAAACGCCGCAGCAGCAAAGAATATCGTGAAATACCGGGAAGAAAACGGAGAATTCAAGAGACGCACCGAATTGAAAAAAGTACCCAAAATCGGATCGAAAACCTTTGAGCAATGCGCAGGCTTTCTTCGGATATCTGATTCAAGAGAAGTTTTAGACCGTACCGGCGTACATCCGGAATCCTATGAACCGGCAAAGAAACTTTTGAAAATTTTCGAATGTCCGGAGGACGGTCTGCCCGAAAACCTGAGAGAAAAGGCGGAAACATACGGTGTTGAACGTCTCTGTACAGAATTGGGAATCGGAAAACCGACGCTGCTGGATATTCTTGCCGAGCTTGAAAAGCTGGGGCGGGATATTCGGGAAACACTTCCGCCGCCTGTCCTGCGTGACAGTATCCTTGAAATTGAAGATCTGGCCCCGGGGATGCTTTTGGAGGGGACTGTGCGCAATGTCATAGATTTCGGCGCCTTTGTCGACATCGGCGTCCATCAGGACGGATTAATCCATATCTCTCAGCTATCTGACAAATATATCCGGCATCCATCGGAGGTATTGTCGGTCGGCGACAGAATTAAAGTCCGCGTTCTCGACGTTGACACAGCGCATAAAAGGATCGCTTTGACATTGAAAAACATTGCAGAATAATTTGTGTTTTAATAAATTAAAATAAATATTCAAGTATTTTCGCTTATTTTTTTAATTTGACGCTTTTTGTTGTGCAAAATTCCCAAAGAATACTGCAAAAATTTGTTCGGTTATCCTCTTCCAAAACTTCTTTTTTTCTGTTACAATATAGTATAGATATAATATGCGGTACAACTGTGACGCAATTGTTCGGCATGATTCATAATGAATGCAGGAGGAAAACAATGGCAAGTCTTACATTAAAGCACATTTACAAGAAATATCCGGGCGGTGTTACTGCGGTTTCTGATTTCTGTCTTGACGTCAAGGATAAGGAATTCATCATCTTCGTCGGTCCTTCCGGTTGCGGTAAGTCGACAACGCTCCGTATGATCGCCGGTCTGGAGGAGATAACAGAGGGTGAGCTGTTCATCGGCGATAAGCTGGTCAATGACATTGCACCGAAAGACAGAGATATTGCAATGGTGTTCCAGAACTATGCTCTGTATCCGCACATGTCCGTGTTCGATAATATGGCGTTTGGCCTGAAGCTCAGAAAGACGCCGAAAGAGGAAATTAAGCGCAAGGTTGATGAAGCTGCGCGTATCCTTGATATCACCCATCTGCTTGACAGAAAGCCGAAGGCTTTGTCGGGCGGTCAGAAACAGCGTGTTGCGCTCGGACGTGCAATCGTCCGCGATCCGAAGGTGTTCCTTCTTGACGAGCCGCTGTCTAACTTGGATGCGAAGCTCCGTGCGCAAATGAGAACAGAGCTTACCAAAATACACAAAAAGCTCGGAACTACGTTTGTCTACGTTACGCATGACCAAGTGGAAGCTATGACGATGGCTACACGTATTGTTGTTATGAAAGACGGTCTGATTCAGCAGGTTGATACACCGCAGAATCTGTATGACAACCCCTGTAATATGTTTGTGGCGGGTTTTATCGGCACACCGCAGATGAACTTTATCAACTGCCGTCTGGAAAAAAAGGAAGACGATGTTTATTTGAATTTCGGCGAAAACTCTCTGAAGCTGCCGAAGGAAAAGGCTAACAAGCCGGAGCTTAAGGAATATATCGGCAAGGATGTTATTGTAGGTATCCGTCCTGAGTGTATTCATGATGAGCCAATGTATTTAAGTTCAATGGCTGAATCTGTCATCGACACATATGTGGAAGTGACAGAGCTTATGGGTGCGGAAATTTATCTGTATCTGGTTATTGATGAAATCAATATGGTAGCCCGTGTTTCTGCCCGCTCGACCGCACGTGCCGGAGATACGATCAAAGTAGCGCTTGACGTTTCAAGAATGCATATTTTTGACAAGGATACAGAAAGATGTATTATTCATTGAGTTTTGCCGACAGGTACTGAAAAGATTTAAACCTTTTCTCATAGAATTTAAAATACCGTTCAGTCAATTTCTGAACGGTATTTTTAAATCACTCCGAAAAAAGTTTGAAAGAAAATGCCAGAGAACATAAAACGCATAAATAGGATAGAGGGCAGGAAGGATCGGGATTTTTGATATTGATAAACGGAGAATAACGAAAGGAGGGGGCTGTGCATTTTGTAAAAACTAAAGGAATTCTATCGTCTGGAAACGGAATGAATATATACCGCGGATGTACGCACGGATGTATCTATTGTGACGCACGCAGTGACTGTTATCAGTTTTCTCATGACTTTGAGGATATTGAAGTAAAAGAGAATGCACCCCGGCTGCTTGAAAATGCGTTGATGAAAAAACGAAAGAAATGTATGATATCGACAGGAGCAATGTCAGATCCTTACATGCACTGTGAGGATGAGCTGAGATTGACACGCAAATGCCTTGAAGTTATATATAAATATGGCTTCGGCGCAACGGTTCTCACAAAATCAGACCGTATACTCCGCGATCTCGATTTATATCGGCGAATCCACAGCATAGCCCGCAGCGTCATACAAATGACGCTGACAACCTATGATGAGGCACTTTGCAGAATTATAGAGCCGAATGTCTGCGGAACCCAAAAACGGGCGGAGACACTGCTGGAGTTTCATAAAAACGGAATACCGACCGTTGTGTGGCTGACGCCGCTGCTTCCATACCTGAACGATACAAAGGAAAATTTAATTGGTATTCTGGATCTGTGTGAAGAAGCAGGAGTGCGCGGAATACTCTGCTTTGGTATCGGTGTGACGCTTCGCGCAGGCGACAGGGAGTATTTTTATAAAAAACTTGATACGTTTTTTCCGGGATTGAGCGAAAAGTACCGAAAAAAATATGGAGATGCATACTGGATGCCCAGTGACTGCAGTGGAGAGCTGATGGATTATTTTCATGCCCGTTGCGCACGAGCAGGGATTATGAGCAATCCGAATGAGATATTTGCCGATCTTAGCAGGATAGACAACACAAGTTCGGGTGAGCAGCTCAGTATGTTTTAGTAAAATGCTATAAAAAATCATGTGAATATCGATAAAATGAATGGAAAAGGGAGGCAAAAGATGCTGGATCTGCTTTCACTGCACAAGCAAATTCTAAGCGCACATATAAAAGATGGAGACACGGCTGTCGATTTTACCATGGGAAACGGACATGATACACTGTTTCTTGCCAAGGCAGTCGGAGAAAACGGACGGGTTTATGCATTTGATATTCAAGAGCAGGCCCTGATACGCACAAAAGAAAGACTGAAACAGAACGGCGTGAGCGGCAGGGTTCAGCTTTTACCGGTTTCACACCATCTTGCTGCGCAATATGTGAAAGAGCAATTTTCTGCAGGTGTGTTTAACCTCGGGTATTTGCCTGGCGGAGATAAATCTCTGACAACGAGATGTGAAACGACACGCTTGGCCGTCTTATCGGCGATCGAGCTGATGAAAAGCGGGGGCATACTGCTAATAGCCGTTTATCCGGGCCATGCAGAGGGAGAGCGGGAGGGAGAGATGCTGTGTGAGCTTTTGGGAAAACTGGATCGCAAAAAATATTGCGCTGCGATTTTGAAGATTATAAATTCTGCGGATTCGCCTTATTTTATAACGGTAGAAAAAACAGCAGAAAAACTGAAAGCTTAACAAAATTCTAATGAAATATACGGCTATTTATGATATAATATGCATGGCATATTTATATCATCGCAGAATGGCAGGCGACGGCTGAAATAGCGATTGGCGCGGCATTGTAGTTTTTGGTACGGCGTGCAAAACTGATTGAGGCAGTTTGAAAATATTATAAATCAGACGGAAGAACGGAAGGGATAATGATGCGATTGATAAAAGAAATTAGAAAAAGACTTCTGCTGCCGCTGCTGCTGAGCATAAGTGTGCTCGTGCTCATTGTCCTGCCGGCGGGTGCGAAGGAGACATCGGCACCGCAGGCACTTGTGTTGTCGGCCGTCAAAAGTGAGGATGCGGAAGGAAATGAACATATAACCGAAATATCTGTTACCTATCAGAACACCTCTTCATCTTTTTTATCTTCTGAGGAGGCTTGCCGTATCAGAGTGAGATATCGGCTGAACGGCGGCCCATGGTTTTATGCCGATTCAGCAGAAGCATTTAAACTGCCATCTGATTTTGATAAAACTGAGACAGTATCCGTTTTTTCGCTCGGCAATCTGCAAAAACCTGAGGATTGTCCGGGATATGAAGCCCTGAAAGAAGGATTGGAAACCTATACCACACAGACTGGTGAGACAGGCGTTTGCTTTGGCGAAAGCGTAGGAACACTTGAGGTTGGTCTGCGGTATGAGAAAGAGCATAATGAAGATGAGAGCGGAGAATGGTCTGAAAGCGCTTTCTGGGGAGTATCTGAGTTTCCGGAGGATTGTGTTGTTGCGTACGCGGCACGCGTGAAGGAAGAAGAATCCGGTGATGCAGTGGAAATCTGTTTTGCTGTTTCAGAGCAAGTCATCAGAAAAGAGAATACAAAAATTTATGTTCAGATGGATTGTTCTGTGGACGGTGAAGAGTATCGATGGAACGCAGAAGAAGATTTGGACAACGCGGTATGGCAGTCTCCGTTTTTAAATGAAGAGATTCAGGCAGAAACGTTTCAGCAATTAACGGCTCTTAGGTTTTCTGAGGAGAAAATTGCTGCTTTGTTTGCAAAGAATGTCTTGAAAACAGGACAGCATGCGGGCTTTCAGTGGGATGCACATACATTGTTTACTCGTATTCGTCTGGTAGCGGAAACCGGCGGAGAAGGCGATGAGCTGCATTATGCTGTCTCGGAATGGTCGGATGTGTTTGCACTTGGAAAAGAGCAGACAGAATGGGCAAAGCCGGAAAAAATTACGGCTCCTGTCATTCTCGGAACGGCACTCTCGGTTGATGGAGAGGCAAAAATGCTGTCCGTGTATTTGTCGGTTAATGACGATGCAATGCAGACCTGTGTATATATGCGGCTGCATGATGCGGGAACGCTATATGCCCATATGGAAATCAGCATCAATGGCGGAGACTGGCAATCCCTGTCAGCTTATCTTCTTCCGGCGCCGGATGAGCCGTTAATCATCAATATGGCTGAAATACCAGTTCCTGCGTATGCATTGATCCGAGTGAGAGCCGCTTTGGGTGCTGCGGATGTGGCTGCATTTCCTATAGAGGCTGAGTGGTCCGAAGCCGCTGCTGTGAATGCTTTACCGGAAGCCGTGACGGATTTGACCTCCGCTCTGTATGGCGGACAGACGTCCGAATCTGCCGTCGTTTCTGAGGAAACGGGAGAGGGCGGCATGGGACAGTGCTCTGTGTGTCATATATGCGGCCGGCCGTTTGGCATATGTCTTTTTGTCCTTGGGGGAAGCATTTGTGCAGTGCTTCTGGTAGTTGTTTGTCTGACTGCCGCTCTGAAGGCCGGTAAGAAAAAATGTCCGCGCTGCGGTAAGGGCTGGAACAGGAGGGTAAGGGTATGCGGAAAATGCGGCTTTCGTTTTGCCGGCGCAATGCCGCATATAACTGAGAGAACTGACAAGACAAAAAACGAAAATTCAACGGTGAATAGGCAGAAGAAAGAGCTTTCCTCAAAGCGGAAACCGATAGATGAAAAAAAGAAGAAAGCTGTTCGCGATATACGTCGTGCTCGCGATACCTCCGACAAAAAGCGTTGAAATGCTTTCGGCAGAAAAAATGCAGGACAGTCATGATTTTATATATTCATATATGGCGGGGAGAATACAGAATAAAAAGCGGCGAGGCCTACGAAACATGAACGAAAGAAACCCCTTTCCTTTCAGCGATTCCAATAAACGCTATTTTACTTATGATTATTATCTGAGGCAGAAATTCGGTTGCAAATGTTGCAAAATTATTTTGGACGGCGGCTTTACATGTCCCAATCGGGATGGAAGAATATCTGAAAAAGGCTGTACTTTTTGCTCTCCGAGGGGGAGCGGCGACTTTTGCGCGGAGCGCTCACTGTCAATATCCAAACAGTTTTCCATCGTCAGGACAAAACTTCATAAAAAATGGCCACAAGCCGTATACCTCGCTTATTTTCAAGCATATTGCAATACCTATGCTCCATTGGAAATATTGGCGGAAAAATACGAAGAAGCTCTGAAACAGCCCGGTGTTGTGGGCATCAATATAGCGACGCGGGCCGATTGCATAGAACAGGACGTTTTGTCCTATCTCAGCGAGTTGAATAAAAGGACCGTTCTGACAATAGAACTGGGGCTGCAGTCCATACACGACCAAACGCTGAGAAAAATCAATCGCGGACATGACTTCGCTTGCTTTTTAAAGACATACGCCGCGTTAAAAAGCGCCGGAATTTCTGTTTGTATACATATTATAAACGGTTTGCCCGGAGAAACGGAAGCTATGATGCTTCAAACAGCAGAGGTGCTTGCAAAGCTGCGGCCACAAAGCATTAAATTTCATATGCTGAACATTCTCAAGGAAACAGAGCTGGCTGAAGAATATCAAAATCGTCCGTTTCCCCTTCTGACGCGGGATGCCTATATAGATATTGTTTGCCGTCAGATAGAAAGGCTGCCGCAGGAAACTGTAATCGGACGTATTTGCGGTGACGCTGGTGAAAATTCACTGATAGCGCCGGACTGGACAAAGAAAAAGTTTATAGTGTTGAACGAGGTCGATAAATGGTTTGTCCGCTGGAATTCCATGCAGGGGAACTTTTATTCGGCGTAATAAAATAATATAAAAGAGGAAACCTGAAAACAGCCGGTGTTTTCGCCGGTATTCATTTACATCAACGGAAAGAAGCAATATAAATATAATGAAAGGGACCTCTGTATCTGCTGACTGCCGTATGCAGAGAGAATTATGCTATGCTGAAACGCTTTAAGAAATTACAAAAGACGCAATCGTCTCTGATACCTATCCTGCTGTGCATCGGTCTTATGGGTGGCATGCTTGCCTCATGCTCAAAGTCGGACGTAGCCGACATCTTTGAGGGCGCTGCTAAATTGACACCGGCTTCCGGTGCATTTTCTCCCTCTCCGTCGGATCCAGCGGAGGAACCGCCGCCGGAAGAACATACGATAACCTTGTCTTTTGTGGGAGATTGTATGGTTGCCTCTATGTTGGGAAGCGAGGATCCCTGGTCGTTTAATTATTTTGCCAATCAGGTAGAGCCGTCATATTTTTTCGAAAAGGTAAAGCACATATTTGAGGCAGACGACTGGACGGTAGCCAACTGTGAAAACGTTTTTACCGATAGAGAATTGTCACCGGCGCCGAAACCGGGTAATCCTGTTTATTGGTATCGCAGCAAAACAGCAAATACAGCAGTCTTTACAGAAGGAAGCATAGAAGTTGTTTCAGTTGCCAACAATCATTCCGGTGACTACGGAGAAGAAGGGCTGACCGACACCACGGAAGCGCTGGATAAAGCCGGAGTGTTGTGGGGCAATAACGGAAAGACGCTGTTGCTTGAAAAATACGGTTTTACCGTTGCGCTTTACTGTACAACTCTGTACGCGACCTGGCAGGCTGATCCGATAATAGAATGGCTTTCGGAGGTGGAGGCTATTTCGGACTATCAAATTGTATACTATCACGGCGGAACGGAACGCGTATATGTTCCGGATGCATGGCGCGTATACACATCCAAACAAATTGTAGATGCAGGAGCAGATTTGGTTATCGGCGGACATCCTCACGTACTGCAGCCGATGGAGGAGTATAACGGAGCGCAGATAGTGCATTCTCTGGGAAACTTCATGTTTGGCGGCCAGCGTTATCCGGAGAACCGGACGATCATTTATCAGAAAATATTAACGGTTAAGGGCGGCGAGCTTCTTTCCGAGGATTATAATATTATCCCTTGCTATTGCTTCGGGGAGGACTGGCAGCCGGCAGTCATTGAGGATGAAGATGAATACAACAGCGTGATATCCTATATGCATGGAGAGGCTGCAACACCTTTCGGATAAGCTCATCGGTTTGCGTACATTTATAGGCAGCATAAAAACAAGGGACGGCGGGAGAAATGCCGTTCTACAAAAAGGGTGGAAAATCATGC
>CAKTAA010000055.1 GCA_934526185.1 uncultured Eubacteriales bacterium
GTATCCTTCTGTGTTTTTTTTAAGCTTGCCGCCTGTGCTTTACCTCGCCCTTCAGCTACAGATTCAGCAAAGTTTGCAAACAGCACTGTCACGAACAAGACCACACAGACAATAATATTGTATGCCCGAATGTTATTTGCTACTGCGTCGCCGAATAATCCCGGAAAGATAGAAAGCAGCAAAGTGATAAAGCAGCCCACTTCAACGACAAACATAATAGGATTTTTCATCATGTAGCGGGGATTTAGCTTTGCAAATGAACCGATAATCGCCTGACGGAATATTTCCGGCGTAATCAGTTTTTTATTTCGTTCTTTACTCATAACAGCAATACCTCCTTACGCCCAGAGTGTCAGGTGCTCTGCAATCGGTCCAAGAGCCAGTACCGGGAAGAATGTCAAAGCAGCAAATATGTATACGACAATAACAAGGATAATTGGGAACGATGCTGTGTCTGTATGCAGTGCGCCGATTGAGTCATTCACGAAATTTTTTTTCATCAGAGAACCGGCAATTGCAAGCTGAATGACAATGGACAAATAGCGTCCGAAGAACATGGCCAGACCAGTTGTGATATTCCAGAACATCGTATTGTCCGCCAGCCCTTCAAAACCGGAGCCGTTGTTTGCGGCGGCTGATGAGAATTCATACAGCACCTGCGACAGTCCGTGGAAGCCAGGATTGGTGATGCCTTCCAGTCCTGCCGATGTGCCTACTGCCAAAGCGGAGAATGCCAGAATCAGCAGCGGATGGATGATGATACAAAGCGCTGTGAGCTTCATCTCGCGGCCTTCGATCTTTTTGCCAAGATACTCTGGCGTTCGTCCTATCATCAGGCCGCATATGAACACCGCCAGAATGGCGTACATAATCATGTTCATCAAACCGACGCCCTTCCCGCCGAACACGACATTAAGCATCATATGCAGTAGTGGTATCATGCCGCCCAGCGGAGTCAGGGTATCATGCATATTATTGACAGTGCCGGTCGTAAACGAGGTTGTGGCAGTTGTAAACATTGCTGACTGGGCAATGCCGAACCGGACCTCCTTACCTTCCATGCTTCCCATGGACTGCGATAATCCCGCATCAGCTATCGCCGGATTTCCCTGCGATTCTGCCCAGAAACAAATACCGAGGCCAATGACAAAGATGATACCCATAGCTGCAAAAATCGTTCTGCCCTCACGTCCGAAGAAACGAACCGTTAAGCTTTGATGAATGCGGTCCTTGCCATCTAAAACTGCTGTGTCCGCTTTGGCATGGTCTCGCTTGCGGTCGCGAACCATCTTTCCGAAAGTGATGACACAGGCGCCGGGCAGTAGCATCATGGAGTACAGCTCGATCAGGTTGGTGAGCATGGTCGGATTTTCAAGCGGTGTAGCTGAGTTGGCTCCCACAAAACCACCGCCGTTAGTTCCAATGTGCTTGATGATTTCCAAAGCGGCAATTGGTCCTTGCGCAATAACCTGTTTGGCACCCTCAATGGTGTCTACTATCACATTTCCGCTGAAGTTCTGCGGAACACCCTGCCAGACAAGAAGCAGCCCTCCGATAATGGAGAACGGAAGCAGCACACGGGTTGTGATCCGGACCATGTCCGAGAAAAAGTTGCCGACATTGTCTTTGGTTTTACCTGCCAGGCCGCGGATAAAGGCAACACAGGCGGCATAACCGCTGGCTGCTGAAACGAACATCATAAAAGTAATAACCAGCATCTGGGATAGGTAGCTAAGCCCTGTTTCACCGGAATAGTGCTGAAGGTTGGTGTTCGTCATAAAGCTGATAATCGTATTAAAGGATAAGGATTCCTCCATGGCTCCTACACCATTAGGGTTGAAGATTGGAAGGCTTTGAATCCTCAAAACAATGTAGCCCAGCAGAATCATGACTGCATTGGTACCGAGCAGCGCCAGCGCATATTTTTTCCAATTCATGCCCTTCTGCGGATCAATGCCGCTTACCTTGTAAATCACGCCGTCAACACGGTTAAATACAGGATCGGCAAATGTATGTTTTCCGGTTGCAATGTGATACAGGTAGATCCCGACCGGAATGACCATAATCAAATAAATGAGAATGGTCAGCACAAGCTGAAGCATCTTCATTTCCTCCTGCAGGTTTTAAAATTTTTCGGGGTGGACCAGTGCATATATGAGATATCCACCCATAAGGACAACAATTCCTCCGAGTATGTACATCATAATATTTTATCTCCCTTCTATTCTTCCTGATCAACTTGCTTCTGACACCAGTGAATCAATAGTGCAATCGATCCGCAGCAGGCGGCTAAAACAGCTAGCATAATTACGTCTAACATGTATATTACCTCCTTTGGTTCTGTTTTTTATTATCTTATCAGTTTTCTTATGAAATCGGTCTAAGGCTTTTTGCTTTCACATTAAGATTTCATAAAGGCTCTTACAGACAACCGAAAATCATAGCAACCGGCAGTGTGATAGCTGTGGTACAAACGGCGAGAGCTGCTAATACGAAGATCGGCATCCCGATAGACATGGCAAGGGACGCATGAAATGGGTGACGAAAAGCAAAAAGCTCTGCACGATGATAGAAAGTATCTTCAAATTTATGAATGGATTTAAGTAAAGTTGTCATGACAAATTCCTTCTTATGCTTATAAGGTTAGCACAGAAGAAATTAAAACGGAGAAAAGGGTTGGCAGAATGAAGTTAAGATAAAATAAAATTGTTTTGCTTGTACTCGTATTTAAAGGTATAAAAAACGGCTCACAGCCTTCTGTTAAAGGCTGTGAGCCGAGTATCCTATTCAATTGTTTTTTTGATTTCTCACCTAACGACATTACGTTTTTTCAGCAGAGGAATTCATATTAGTTATTATGCGGAGGTTTTATATCAACCAAGATGCGAATTTCTTTATCATCCGCACCTCCGACGCCGATGACAAAAAATTGCAGTTTATTGTAAAACGGAGTATTATAAGGCTTTTCTACGGTTAGAGGGATAAAAACAGACCTTGCGGGAGAAATCCCGCAAGGTCTGTTTAATATTTGGTTTTGCTTTTTGGTTACTAAATGGGCTTACCCTTTAACAAAACAATTACTTGTTTCCCTGTTCCTTGATAGCAGCCTGTGCAGCGGCAAGTCTGGCGATCGGCACACGGAACGGGGAACAGGAGACATAATTCAAACCGATATTGTGGCAGAATTCTACAGTGGACGGGTCACCGCCGTGTTCACCGCAAATGCCGAGCTTTATATCGGGACGCGTCTGGCGACCGAGTTCAGCGGCCATTTTAACCAATTTACCAACACCAACCTGATCCAGCTTGGCAAACGGATCGTTTTCATAAATCTTCTTATCGTAGTAAGCACCAAGGAACTTTCCGGCGTCGTCGCGGCTGAAACCGAATGTCATCTGTGTGAGGTCGTTTGTACCGAAGGAGAAGAATTCGGCTTCCTTTGCAATTTCGTCGGCTGTGAGCGCTGCACGCGGAATCTCAATCATGGTACCGACCTTGTAGTGCATATCGCTGCCAGCCGCTTTGATTTCCGCATCAGCAGTTGCTACAACAATATTTTTCACATACTGAAGCTCTTTCACCTCACCAACCAGCGGGATCATAATTTCCGGAACGAGCTCCCAGTCTGGATGTGCTTTTTTTACGTTGATTGCGGCGCGGATAACCGCTCTGGTCTGCATTGCGGCGATTTCCGGATAGGTAACGGCAAGGCGGCAGCCTCTGTGACCCATCATCGGGTTGAACTCGTGCAGGGAAGCAATGATTGCTTTGATATCCGCGACGCTCTTGCCTTGAGCATTTGCGAGAGCCTCGATATCCTTTTCGTCGGTTGGAACAAACTCGTGAAGCGGCGGATCCAGGAAACGAATTGTAACAGGACAACCCTCAAGCGCCTCGTAAAGCGCCTCGAAATCCCCCTGCTGCATCGGAAGAAGTTTTGCAAGCGCTGTTTCTCTTTCTTCAACGGTATCAGAGCAGATCATTTCACGGATTGCAGAAATTCTGTCCGGCTCAAAGAACATGTGTTCAGTGCGGCAGAGACCGATGCCTTCTGCACCGAACGAGCGGGCCTGCTTCGCATCCTTAGGCGTATCTGCGTTGGTGCGGACCTGAAGCGTTCTGTATTTATCGGCCCAAGCCATGATACGGCCAAACTCGCCGGAAATGGAGGCTTCCACTGTAGGAATTGCTTCGCCGTAAATGTTACCAGTAGAGCCGTCAAGAGATATATAATCGCCCTCACGGTATGTTTTGCCGGCAAGCTCAAAGGTTTTTGCTTCTTCGTTCATCTTGATTTCGCCGCAGCCGGAAACACAGCAGGTTCCCATACCGCGCGCAACGACTGCTGCATGGGAAGTCATACCGCCTCGAACTGTCAGAATACCTTCGGAATAGTGCATGCCTTCGATATCCTCAGGGGAAGTTTCCAGACGGACCAGTACAACTTTTTCGCCCCTCTTGGCCCACTCCGTGGCATCCTCTGCGGTGAAAACAACACGTCCGCAAGCAGCACCGGGTGAAGCGGCCAAAGCGGTAGCAACCGGCTTGGCGGCTTTCAGAGCCTTTGCTTCAAACTGCGGATGCAGCAGAGCGTCAAGCTGTTTAGGATCGATCATGCAGACCGCTTCTTTTTCCGTGATCATGCCTTCGTCAACAAGATCGCAGGCAATTTTCAATGCAGCGGCAGCAGTTCTTTTGCCGTTTCTTGTCTGAAGCATGTAGAGCTTTTTGTCCTCAATGGTAAATTCCATATCCTGCATGTCTCTGTAGTGGTTCTCAAGCGTTTTGCAGATATCTACGAACTGATTGTATGCATCGGGCATAACCTCTTTAAGCTGATCGATTGTCTGAGGCGTTCTGACACCGGCCACAACGTCCTCGCCCTGAGCGTTCATAAGGAATTCGCCGAACAGCTTCTTTTCGCCTGTGGCAGGATTACGGGTAAACGCCACACCGGTACCGGAGGTGTCGCCCATGTTGCCGAACGCCATCATCTGCACGTTAACGGCAGTTCCCCAACTTGAGGGAATGTCGTTCATTCTTCTGTAATAAATAGCGCGGGGGTTGTCCCAGGAGCGGAAAACGGCTTTAACTGCGCCCATCAGCTGTTCCTTGGGATCAGACGGGAAATCGGAGCCGATTTTCGCCTTGTATTCCGCTTTGAACTGCGAAGCCAGCGTTGCCAGATCCTCAGCGGTCAGCTCGGTATCCATTGTCACGCCCTTTTCGGCTTTCATTTTGTCGATGAGCTCTTCAAAATACTTCTTTCCGACTTCCATAACAACATCGGAATACATTTGAATAAATCTTCTGTAGCAGTCCCAGGCCCAACGGGGATTGCCGGATTTTTTCGCCATAACCTCGACAACTTTTTCATTCAGACCGAGGTTCAGGATGGTATCCATCATGCCAGGCATGGAAGCTCTGGCACCGGAGCGGACGGAAACAAGCAGAGGATTCTCCATATCACCGAATTTTTTGCCGGTAATGGCCTCCATTTTTTCGATGTATTCCATGATCTGGGCCTGAATTTCATCGTTGATTTTCTCACCGTCGAGATAATACTGTGTGCAGGCCTCAGTTGAGATAGTAAAACCCTGAGGCACAGGCATGCCGAGATTGGTCATCTCTGCAAGGTTTGCGCCTTTGCCGCCGAGCAATTCGCGCATTTTGCCATTGCCTTCGCTGAAAAGGTAAACGTATTTCTTGCTCATCTTTTATTTGTTCCTCCATGAAAATTATGATGGACGGTCAGCCGGGTACGAAAAACAGCGGAGAGGTAATTCACAAACAAACCGGTTGAAATCCGTCTGCACATTCTTACATATTATAGCACGCTGTCTGCCATCTTTCTACAGGTTATGAAAAAATTTCATATTTTTTTTATATTTGTTCACAAAAAACGGTGTATGAACTGCCAAGCAATGTTTGGCAAAGCTATTGAAAAAACAGGGGAAGTGTGGTATACTTCTTTCATATGACATAAATCGGGAATACACGCGATTTACTGGGGGATTGCCTGCGAAAGCTTGTACATAGCATATTTAAATGAAAATTATTCGACGGGGAGAGAGAATACATGAAGATAAGAGAAATTAAAGAGCTGCTCGACGCAGAAATTATTGCGGGAGCAGATCATCTTGACGACGATGTACATTCTGCATGCGGAAGCGATATGATGAGCGATGTGTTGGCGTTTGTAAAAGATCAGGCCGTGCTGCTCACGGGCCTTGTGAACGCCCAGGTTGTCCGAACCGCCGATATGATGGATATGAAATGTATCGTATTTGTGCGGGGGAAGGTACCCGCGGACGATATAATCCAGTTGGCAGACGGCATGAATATTGCTCTTCTGACGACGGCGGAGCGTATGTATGTGGCATGCGGCAAGCTTTACCTGGCCGGGCTGAGAGGCGGGGAGACGTTATGATCTGGCAGAAAATATCCGAACTTCAGCTATGTCAAAAGAGTGCGGAGAGAAACAGGAGAGGACGGGGCGAATCATGTCTGAACAGCAGCACGAAACCAACTGTGTGCGGTTGACCTATGAGGTGGACGGAGATAATTTCACGTCGGCGGGAGCCGCCTCGGTCGATGTAAAAAAGGCGCTTCGACAGATGGGGTTTCCGCCGGGAGTGATACGCAGGGTGGCTATTGCGATGTACGAGGGCGAAATTAACATGGTCATCCACGCGGAGGGCGGTCAGGCGGAAGTCATCGTCGAATCAGATAAAATATCGATCGTTTTGGCTGACGAGGGACCGGGAATCGCCGATATAGACCTTGCAATGCAGGAGGGGTATTCGACTGCGCCTGACAACATACGCTCACTGGGCTTCGGCGCGGGAATGGGATTGCCGAATATGAAACGATACACGGACGAGATGTCGATTGAAACAGTGATCGGCAAAGGTACAACGGTCAGAATGACGGTCAACGTTGAGAGCGAAAAGAACACCGGTTCTATATAATTCTAACCGGGATTGTCATTGGACTAAGCCCAATGATATATGCTCAGTTAAAATATAACATTTTTGATTGTTACTTTTTTACATATATATCAACTCAACAACTGAGTTGATAGGGGTTTTTATATCAATTCCCGTTGATGAATAAATATACATCCAGGATGTGAATAGGAGCTTCAGGAATACAAAAGGGAATTGGGAGTATAAAAATGAACAGACGTATTACTCTATCCGTTAAAAATTGACAGAACCGCACCGCACTGTCAAAGGAAAGAGGAGAAAGGAGGACGCGATGAGCCAATCACCGTCTTTTATTCATTCCGTAACGCTGGATGCGGAGAAGTGCCGCGGCTGTACCAATTGTATCAAACGGTGTCCGACAGAAGCAATCCGCGTCCGCGGCGGCAAGGCGCAGATAACGGAAAGCCTCTGCATCGATTGCGGAGAGTGTATCCGCATTTGTCCGTATAAGGCAAAAAAGCCGATATTTGATAAATTGGAGGATATCAACCGCTTTAAATACAAGGTGGCTCTGCCTGCTCCTGCGCTGTTTGGGCAGTTCGACAATATGGACGATGTGGATTATGTGCTGGACGGTCTTCTACGCATCGGCTTCGACGACGTTTTTGAGGTTTCGAGAGCCGCGGAAATTGTGACGGAATTCACAAGAAAATATATGGAAAAACGGGATGCCTCCCAACCGCCGGTCATCAGCTCGGCCTGTCCCGTCATTGTGCGGCTGGTTGCGACAAGATTTCCGTATCTTTGCGATTCACTGCTGCCGCTGCTTGCGCCGGTAGAGCTTGCCGCGAGGATGGCGCGCCGTGAGGCGCTGGAGAGTCATCCGGAGCTTGAAAGCTGCGACATCGGAATTTTCTTTATATCGCCGTGTCCCGCAAAGGTGAGCTATGTAAAGAATCCTATCGGTGTGGAGAAAAGTGAAATAGACGGCGCGCTTTCCATAAGCGAGCTGTATTTTAAGCTGGTACCCGCGATGAAACCGATAACACGTCCCCGCCTGCTTTCACGGTCCGGTATAATCGGCATAAGCTGGGCAACAACAGGTGGCGAAGCTGCGGGACTGCTGAGCGGAAAATATCTGGCAGCTGACGGCATTGAAAATGTTATTAAGGTTCTTGACGAAATAGAAAATGAAAATTTTTCTGGATTGGATTTTATTGAGCTGAACGCCTGCGCCGGAGGGTGTGTCGGCGGAATGCTGACGGTTGAAAATCCCTATATCGCAAAGGCGCGCCTGCAGGAGCTGCGCAAATATCTGCCGCTCTCGCAGAACCATATGGCCTTAGTGCAGGAAAGCGCTCAGACGCTGAAATGGCAGCAGGGAATCGCTTATCGGCCAGTTAATCTGCTGGACAACGATATGACAACGGCCATTTCCAAAAGAGCGGCAATCGATGATTTGGTAAATACGTTGCCGGGACTGGACTGCGGCTCATGCGGAGCTCCGTCATGCAAGGCGCTGGCTGAGGATATTATTCAGGGAAAGGCTTATGAAAGCGATTGCATTTTTAAGATGAAAGAAAAAATACAGGAAATATTCAGAAAGATGGCGGATATCGAGCATTACCATCTTGACGGCAACGCAGCAGAGAATAGAAAAAACGATAGCGAAAATTCCGATACGGCGTAAACCCAAAGATATGCCTATCGGGTATCCGAATACAATGCCTGAACGCCATGACATGGCAAACGCGGAATTTTAATGGATAATCGGAGGAAAATCATATGCTGCAAGGAGTTTTTCCTATAAGCATGAAGGATTTAAAGGAAATATTAAATCTGAAAGTGTATTGTGAGGCAAATGACGGAAGAGTGGCGGAAAGCGGATATGCCGGTGATCTTCTGAGCTGGGTAATGGGGAATGCACCCGCCGGCTGTGTTTGGTTTACGGTTATGACCAATGTAAATGTCATAGCCGTGGCGCATCTTGCAGACGCGGCCTGCGTGATTGTGACGGAGGGCGCTGAGCCCGGAGAGGAGATGCTCAGGCAGGCATCAGAGCAGGGGATCAATGTGTACGGAACCGAATTGAATACATTTGAAGCTACCGCTGCGGTAGCAGCCCGCAGAGCTGAATAAACAACCAGCCCGAAAAAGAAACACAAACGCGGAAAGGAGCGGTGCGGATGGCTAATGCGGAAGCAGAAAAATGTAAATACCCGTCGGTATCGTCAAGGGAACAGGACAGACAGGTGTTGCAGTTTGATGATACTTCCGTGCATCATCTTGTTGCAGCCGCCGCTGCGGGTGATTCTGAGGCGTTTGAAAAGCTGGTTGTGTTGTATGAAAAAATGGTTTACGGAGTCGCCTGTCATCTGGTCAAAAACAGAGAAGATGCCTGCGACATAACACAGGAGGTTTTCCTGAAAGCGTATTTGGCGTTGCCGTACTTTGAATGCAGATGTAAATTTTCGTCCTGGCTGTATCGGATTACACAGAATACCTCGCTGGATTTTATCAGGAAAACAAACAGAATGCAAAGAGAAACGCTTCCGGCAGACGAGGTGTCCGAATGGATCGTCAGAGATTGGGAACCATCACCGGACGAAGCGCTTGAACAGGCGGAGCGCGAAGATATTCTTCAAAAGGCAATCGGACTGTTGTCCGAAAAGCATCAAGAGGTGATTCTGCTTCGGGATATGCAGGGGTATTCCTATGAGGAGATTGCGGATATGCTTGGGCTGGAGCCCGGAACGGTAAAAAGCCGGTTGCATCGCGCGAGGAGACGGCTATGCAAGTGTCTTCGGGAAAGGAACTTTTTTGAGTGAATGCCGTCTGCTGTAAATAAGAACGGTATGGATGCGGAGGGAGCTGCATGATATGCGCAAAGGGCAAGCAAGCAAGCAAGCGGGAAAATGGCAACAGAAATAACCTGCGGGCAGGCTGAATCCATGATATGGGAAGCTGCAGAGGGATGTCTGACTGTTGAAAAAGGCAAGCTTCTTGAGAAACATGTTGCCTGCTGTAGAAAATGCGCCGTAAGGCAGAAAGAGGCGAGAGAAACACTTGCAGCTCTGCATGGTGCACGATGGGAAACGGATCCGAAGCTGAAACAGCAGATTGCGAAGCAGATTATATTATTTTCGGAAACCGGATGGCCGGAATCGCTCAGTGGTCATGCTATGAAAAGGAGCGGACGGCATTTTCCTGCAAAACACCGTTGTACCGGATTTGCTGCCGCAGCTTTTGCGGTACTTCTCGCGGTATGCACCGCCTTTTTCGGAATTAGAGCTATGTCCGAAAAAAGCTTTGATTCAGCAGGACGCGGACAACCAGATACACCACAGGAGAATTGCACCATTTTGTGTATGAAAGAGGAAACTGCTGAAAAGAATGGGGAAAGCAGGCCGGAGAATGAAGTGTATGATCAGCTGGAGGAGTGGGCACCACCGGAACAGGAAACGCAGGCGGACTCTTCGAACGCGCCGTCGCTGAACGTCACGGCTGAAAAAGCACTGGCGGCATATGCAGACTCTGATACACCGCCGCATCTTGTGCTGCTATGTGCTTCTGAGGATAACGCGGCGGCAGTTTTGGCTGTGGAGGATACGTTGGGTGAGACAGTATGGACGGAGGCGTCCTCGTCGGAATATCTGCTGGAAGCAGAAATTTTGGATGAGGTGCTCTGCGCTCTGAGCGAAAACGGGATATCCTCCGTTGTGTATGGAGACGAGGATGCAGACTGGATCCTGGTATTGTTTACAGACAGTACTGCGTCAACCGAGACATAAAGATATAAAAAGGTACAAAAGCCTGAAATTTGGGAAAGGAAACAGACGGGACAATGCAAAAAACGGAAACGAAACCATTAAGCGAAAAACGCGGTACATCAAAAACAATGCAAGGTATCAGAAAAGCATTTGCTGAAAATGAATATCTATATTTATTTTGGGCATTTTTTATACCCATGACGGTGATGCTCTGCATCTATGCGGCACGGAAAGTCTTTCCGCTCGGAAACAATTCCGTTCTTGTACTGGATCTGAACGGCCAGTATGTTTATTACTTTCAGGCCCTGCGGGAAAAAATACTGGAGGGAGGGAGCCTGCTCTATACATGGACGCGTACTCTCGGCGGCGAGTTCATGGGCATTTTTACATATTATTTGTGCAGCCCGTTTTCTCTTCTTGTAACATTGTTTCCTGAGAACATGATTACAGAGGCGCTTTTGTGTATTATCCTCGGAAAAGTGGGACTCAGCGGTCTGACGTTCGGTATCTATCTGCATCATTCGCGTCCGTCCTCCCGGTTTAAAATTGTTTTGTTTTCTGTGCTTTATGCGCTGACAGCTTACAGTGTGGTTCAGGCGATGAATACCATGTGGATAGATGCGGTCTATTTGCTGCCGCTGGTCATCCTCGGTCTCGAGCGCCTGATGCATAAGAAAAAGTTTTTGCTTTTCACCATAACACTGGCGTTGGTTTTTATCACCAATTATTACATCGGTTTTATGGTGGGGATTTTCTGCGCGCTTTACTTCTGTTACGAATACTTTTCACATTACGAAGTGGACGATCTGAAGAGGCTGGGGCTGACTGCAGCGCGCTTCGCGGGATTTGTCCTGATTGCGGTAGCCATTGCCTGCATCACGGTTTTACCTGCGTATTACTCGCTGACCTTTGGAAAAACGGAGTTCCAGAATACAGATTATACCTTTAAGCAGCGTTTTGATTTTTTGGATTTTTTCCTGAAAATGCTGCCTTCATCATATGATACGGTACGTCCGGAGGGGCTGCCGTTTGTGTACTGCGGAATATTGCCACTGATTCTGGCACCGATATATTTTATGCTGCCGCGTATCAGTAAAAAACAGAAGATCTGGTCGGGCATTTTCCTGATGGTTATGTTTTTCAGCATGAACAGCTCGACAATTGACCTGTTCTGGCACGGTATGTCGCAGCCGAACTGGCTGAATTACCGATACAGCTTTATGTTCTGCTTTTTGCTGCTGATTCTGGCCTATGAGGCGTTCCGTTCTCTCGAAAAAATCAATTATAAATGGGTATTGGGCGTCTGCGCGGGGCTTCTGGTTCTGATATTTATGGTTCAGAAGCAGGATTATACTTTTACGGATAAAAATATTGCAATATCCGATATCGAATGCATCTGGCTGAGCATTGGAATGATCGCAGTATATATTGTCGCGCTCAATGCTTTCCGAATGAAGCTTTGGAAAAACATTGCGGCTATGTTTCTGCTGATTTTCACATGCCTTGAGCTGTTCCTGTCCGGATCCAGCAATTTAGAGGCGCTGGCGAAGGACGTTGTATTCAGCAGCCGCCCCTCATATGTCGATTTTATAGCGCGCTTTGATGATTTGGTTGATTCGATTCAAGAAAAAGATACCGGTTTTTACAGAATGGAAAAGACGATACACAGAAAGGTAAACGATCCGATGGCGCTTGACATGAAGGGCCTGTCGAATTCAACCTCAACCTTGAATGATTCCGTGATCAATCTCCTGTCTGACTTTGGATATGCTTCGCGTTCCCACTGGACGAAATATCTCGGTGGAACGCCTGTTTCGGATTCACTGTTCGGGCTGAAATACATATTATCGGAAGATACGGTAAGCCCGCTGTATGAAAAAGCAGATTCCTTAAAGAATGTTGTTGCGTATGAAAATCCGTATGCGCTGGGAATTATTTACGGTGTCAATCAAGCCGTGGCTTCATTGGATCAGGAGGAATTCGTGTCGCCCTTTGTGCTGATGAATGAAACAGTGACCAAAATGCTGGGCGAAGAAGAAACCGTTGAGCTGTTTAAGCCTATTAAATTTTCCGATGGTCTTATTGATTGTACAGAATCGAAGACTTCCGGCCATATAAAGTATGAAAAGAAAAAGGACAGCGACGGCAGCCCGAGTGTGACGTTTTATATTACGGCACCGAACGATATGGAAATTTTTACGTTTTTCCCATCGGAATATCCCCGTGAGGTAAAGCTTACGCTGAACGGCGCAAATTATGACACATATTTTGCCAACGAAACACGCCGCATTGTATCGCTCGGACGCTTTAATCAGCAGCAGTTCATTACGCTGAAAATGACGTTCTCAGACAATCTATATCTTATGGACGAAACAGAATATTTTTATTATCTGGACGAGGCGCTGTTTGAAGAGATTATGCCTCAGCTTCAGACCAATATGATGCAGGTTTCGTCGTACGATGATACCCATATCAGCGGAACAATTGATATTGACGGAACGCACGATTATATCTTTACAACGATACCGTATGACGAAGGCTGGCATGTTCAGATTGATGGCAAGGATGTCAACATTGCAAAACAGTTTGATTCTTTGTTGGCAATCGATGTAACGGGCATGGAAGAAGGAACCTATGAGATATCCTTCCGATATCTGCCGGATATCTATATCTTGGGATTCTGTCTGTCAATCGGAGGTGTTGTTGCACTTGTCATATGCGTGGTCGTCAGCCGCAAGCTGAAAAAGCGCCGCGGCGGAGATCGAACGCCGGAAGAAATAGCGGCCGAGGAGGGAACTCCTTTGTCCGAAGGAGAGTTGCTGCCGGACAGCAGCGGTACTGCGCTCGGGAAAACAGAGCAGAGTATGCAGGAGGATACTGCGGATCCCAAGTGTGAAGGGGCGGAACCGAAAGAGGAATCCGATAACGGTAAGGCGGAACAGGCGGGGGAAAATTAGTTTGACCGAAGTCTGGACCTCAGATTCGAATATGCGTACCATAAATATTTATATTGACGATGTTCCTGCTTGAGGATGCGGTATATTGCCATGCTTAAAGAAACAGAAATGACATACATAGCATTTAACGAGAAAAATCCGGAGTCTGACAACTTTGGAAAATATTTTGTTACGTGATAATACTGAATAGAACTTTACTGTTTGGGTTAACTTTTTCATAGAAAATCAGGAAAGCAGTGACATTCTTTATAAGCCAGGCAAACACCAATACAATGAGCAAATTTGAGTGGGATAGTACGACTATATAGAAGAAAATAGAAAGAGGTGAAAGCGTATGGCGAAATTATGCGTTGGATGCGGTAAGGAAATTTCCGATGGCTTAGCCTTTTGCACTGAATGCGGGACAAAGGTTCCGGAAGGGGAAGTTTCCGCACCGCAGACTGAAGCCGAAGCAGGACAAAGGCAGGCAGAGGCAGTATCTGCCGCACAAACTTGCTTAAGTTGCGGCTCACAACTCGAGGATGGCGTTTCCTTCTGCAGTGAATGCGGAATACCGAGAAATGGTGATCCCGTTCAGGAACCGCCTAAAGCTGCAAATTCCGCGCCGGCACAGCAGCCGCAGGTCGCCTGCACACCGCCTACACAGCAACCGGGCTGTCGTCAAATATCAGCACAGGAGCAGCCGCCCAAAGGGGGCAAATATGGTGTGATCGGTACAGGAACATTCTTTGGACTGGAATTTCTGTTTATGCTCCCGCTCATCGGATGGATTGCCTGTCTGATCATGGCGTTTGCACCGAAAAATGTAAATCTTAAGCACTATGCAAGAGCAAAATTGATTTGGGTGCTGATCTCCGTTGTTTTGTGTATTGCTGCATATTTCCTGATCCAGTGGATTGGAAGCGTGTTTATAGACTACATAAATCGTGTGACGGACGGAATGTTTACCGAATGGAGCGACCTGTTCGAGCAGTTTAAACAGTTTGAAAACGGTGGCTTAGAAGATTTGCCGTTGAAATAAACGATATGCCGGAACAGGCGGCAGATGAATAGAATTGGGTGTGGAACCTGCACTGGAGAAAATATTCAAAAAGGAAATCGGCTCAATCCTTCTTCTCATATCGAAGAACAAACCCTCTCCGCCGGTATTTTAAAATACCGGCGGAGAGGATATGGTACACTTTGTTCAGTATTTAAAACTGATTGAAATATACGATATTTAAAGGAGAAAAATGAAAATAACATTTATCGGAACAAGTCACGGTTATCCGGAGCCTCACCGCAGGTGTAGCTGCACGATGCTTGAAATTGGCGGGGGATTTTACTTCATTGACATGGGAACAAGCGCCTCTGAGGAGCTCACACGCCGCGGCATTGCTTTCAACGATGTGAGAGGCATATT
>CAKTAA010000056.1 GCA_934526185.1 uncultured Eubacteriales bacterium
CGTATATCCCCCGGTAACAATGGCATCGCTCGTATAGGTTAGTTCATCCCGGATGCCCTGCCGCGTCTCACCGATTTTTACAAGCTCACTGCAGGATATGATAACGCCGTTCTCGTCAATGACGCCGATAATGCGCTCCACTGCATCCTTCATCTGATGAATAATTCCCTGAAACAGTCTGTTTGACATCGTACGATGCCCCCTCCCTAAAATCAACGGATTTGATATAACTCACCGTTTGTACGATCATGCTATACCTTTGTATTATTGTATCACAAAACAGCTTGTCTTTTCAATGCTTTGGGCAATTTATTTATAATTTTTTTAAAAATTGATGTATCTTTGCAGAATTCGTCAAAGCTCAAGCGCATATCCGATGCAGGAAAGAACAAAGCCCGATGCGGTCTCGCACCGAAGAATCCTCTTTCCCAATCCTACGACGGGAAATCCGAGTGAACGGGCGGACGACACTTCGTCAATGTCATATCCGCCCTCCGGCCCGATAAAAACCGAAATTTCCGCGCTTTTTTCTGTCCCAATCCCCTCCAGCACCTTTTTCAGCGACACGGTACCGTCTCCTTCGTAACAGAACAGCGAGAGCGAGCCTTCTTCTGCCGTGTGTATCATTGCCTGCTTCAGCGGTGTCAGTTTTCTGACGGCAGGAACTATCCCCCTGCCACATTGCTTTGCCGCTTCTTCTGCAATTCTCTGCCACCTCCGGCATTTATGCGCCGCCGCCTCCGCATCAGGCCGTGACACGCACCGCGCCGATGAAACCGGTGTCACAGAAAAAGCCCCAAGTTCCACGGCTTTCTGCACGATAAATTCCATTTTATCGCCTTTCGGCAGCGACTGATAAATATGTACGCGGCACGGCAGCTCCGTATCGTTCTTTTTTTTCTGTCGAATCTCACAGATAACACAATTATCCCGAATGTCTGCAATACAGCACAGATATTCGTTCTTCTGCATATCGCATACAGTCAGACTCTCTCCCGCACGCATTCGCAGCACGTGCGCGATATGATGGGCATCTGCACCGGTAACGGTCACCGTGTCCCCCTCTACTTGTGTATGGGATAAAAAAAAGCGCGCCATATACAATCTCCTTTTAGTTTCTTCGTCCTGTGAAGCTTTACAAAAGCATCTTTTTTGCGAATTCAGTTTTTTGAAAGTTGCATCCTTGCAGTTAATTGACAGACCGCGCAAAAGCTCTTTCAGACTTTCAGCTTCCGTTTTATCTAAACAAGACCTTCATGACCGACCGTCCAAAGGAGCAGTCTGCCGTCTCTGTCGTAAAACGCGATATCCCGATTCTCCAATTCCGTATAGCAGCCAAGGTTCCTGAGCGTTCGCAAAAGAAACAGGTCCGCTTGCAGGACAAACATTACACCGGGTGATCCTGCGCCCACCGTACCAGCCCAAACCGGTCACCGTTCTTCTTTCGAGGACAATAGAAGTAAGAATTTCCGCAAATGCATCGGGTATTTCGTCGCAGGAGACGACAAGCTCCGCTCTGTCTGCCAGCTCGGATAACCGTTTCAAAACCAAAAGATACTGACCGCGGGATTTCGGATAAAACTCCGCAAAAACCGTTTTGCATCTTCACCCTCCTGTCCTTACATCGTGTGCATAACGAATGAGGCACTTTACTGTTTTACGCTGTTCCATCCGAATGCATAAGCGCACCATCCGTTTTCATGAACCTCGTCTGCGACACGGAAGCCGAGAGCCATCATAGCATCCCGCACCTCCGCAGCACGTTCGTCAATGATTCCCGATGTCACAACAACAGCGCCGCCGGACAGGTATTCCGATAAATCCGGCGCAAGACGCAGAATTACGTCCGCCACAATATTTGCCGTCACAATAGAGTATCCTCCCTCCTCATGCGGCACGTCCTTCAGCAAATCGGAAACCGCACAGGCTATAACAGCCCCTGCGCCGTTTCGCACGGCATTTTCACGCGCCACGCGAACAGCTACAGGATCGATATCACACGCAAAGCAACTCTTTGCTCCCAGCTTTGCAGCGCATATGGCCAAAATTCCGCTCCCTGTTCCCAAATCCAGCATATGGTCTTCAGCGCTTATATATTTTTCCAGAAGTCCCGCACACAGTCGGGTGGTTTCATGCGTTCCCGTACCGAACGCCATGCCCGGATCCATTACAATTTCAATTTCATCCGGCTTCGCCTCGTATTTCTCCCACTCCGGGACGATTACAAGACGGCTGCCGATTTTTACCGGTTTGTAATACTTCTTCCAAGCGGTTGCCCATTCTTCTTCATCCACGCCGACCGTTTTGATTTCAGTCCGAATGCCGAGCGCCGCGAAGCGCTGACGCAGATATGAAATCGCCTCCACAATACTTTTTTCCTCCGGCAGGTAAATACTGACGGAAATTTCATTCTTGTCCTTTTCCAAAATTTCCGCGTCAATGAGATCCGCATATACGGTATCCATATCGATATCGCTGTAGTCCTCGATCATAAGGCCGTTATCAAGCATACACATCACAGCACAGATATCCTCGCGGTCCTCAAGACGGCCCGTCACTCTCAGTTGAGTCCACTCCATATGTTTTCATCCTTTCGGTACCGAAAATTCCTTGGTTTTCCGCTCATTTTCATGCATCCAAAACTGCATTTCCTTTAAATTTCTTAACAGGCGTATCGTATCAGCCTGAAGTGCGCAAATCACATTTTTGCCCACGCAGAAGCCCTTGCCTGTAAAATATTATTACAATAACAAAAAACGCCATATCATACCGCCGGCACTGTATCTATGAGCAGCCGGAACCGGAAACCGCAGTTTCCGCTCAGACACCATATGGCGTTTATGCTATTTTATTTATCTTTGTCCCGGTCTTTTCCGAAAATTTTTTCGAAAAAGCCTTCTTTCTTGACATAATTGGTCTTGCCGCAGCTCTCGTTAAATTGCCGAAGCAAGGATTTCTGATGCTCTGTCAATCCCTTCGGCACCTCGATGATAACACGGAATTTTAAATCGCCCTTGTTTTTGCCGTTCAGCATCTGAATGCCCTTGCCGCGAAGCGTAAACTGCGTACCGGTCTGCGTTGCCTCTGGTATCACGTATTTTGCATCCCCTTCAAGCGTCGGCACAACAATCTCCGCGCCGAGAGCCGCCTCAGCAAAGGTAATCGGTATCTCGCAGTACAGATCGAAATCCCGCCGTTCAAACAGATGATGCGGCCGGACACTTACCGCTACGATGACATCGCCCGACGGCCCGCCGTTGCGCCCGTCATTGCCCTGACCTCGCAGTGCGAGCATCATGCCGTCATAACAGCCGGCTGGAATCGTTATGGTTTTGGTCGTATGCTTTTTAACAAGACCGGCACCGCGGCAGTCGCCGCACGGTGTCTTTATAATCTTTCCGGTACCGCCGCAGGCATCGCATACTCTGCTGCTCTGAAACATCCCGAGCGCGGTTCTCTGCTGAACGCGCACTTGGCCTGTTCCGCGGCAGCGCGAACAGGTTTCCGCAGTCGTCCCGGCTGCCGCGCCGCTGCCGCCGCAGCTCGTACATTTCTCCACTCTCGTATATGTGATATCCTTTTTACAGCCGAACGCGGCTTCCTCAAAGGAAATAGTAAGGTGCAGCTGCAAATCTTCTCCGCGCGCAGGGCCGTTTCTCCTTGCCTGAGACGTCCCGCCGCCGAAAAAGCTCCCGAATATATCGGAAATGTCAAAGCCGTCAAAACCGCCGAAGCCGCTGAAATCACCGCCGCCCATATTCGGATCGACGCCGGCGTGACCGTATTGATCGTATTTTGATTTCTTTTCGGGATCGGACAAAACCGCGTATGCCTCGTTGATTTCCTTGAATTTTTTTTCTGCTTCCTTGTCTCCCGGATTCATGTCGGGGTGATATTTTTTGGCGAGCTGCCGGTATGCCTTTTTAATTGCGCTGTCGTCGGCGCCCTTGCTCAGTCCCAGCACCTCATAATAATCGCGTTTTGTCTCGGCCATCTTGTTTCCACTCCAAACATATCTTCAATTTGTCATTTTTTATCAGTATACAGGATCCCATAGGGCATTTCCACCCGAATTTTGTGAACAATGCCCCGTGTTTTCCATATCAATGCGGAATGCAGCGCCGCCCGATGTCCAACCGTGACATACCAAACGTCTTTTCCGCATCCCGCATACGCCGTTTTTTTATAAAACTCTTTGCGATGAAATGGCGGTTGTCTCTCCTCCGCTTAAACCGTGTCAAATGGCAGCCGCAGCATTACAGGCTGCAATACCGCTAAATTTCCGCCTGCATCCGGCTTCGAATTTTTTCGATTCTGGGTTCGAGGCAATCATTTCCTTCACTCAGTTTTCTGTCTTATCTGTGAAGTCCGCATTATATGTGCCGTCCTCATTCTGTGCGCCGGCAGAATCCTGAGCACCCGCTCCGGCTCCGGCGTTCTGCTGATACAGCTTTTCGGAGATGGCATAGAACTTTTTCTGAAGAGCTTCCGTTCCGGCTTTGATTTCCTCCGTTTGACCGTTCTTCACCAGCTCCTTCAGGCGATCAATTTCCGTCTGGACATCCTTCTTTTCATCCTCGGTGATCTTGTCCCCGACCTCTCCCAGCGTCTTTTCGCTCTGGAATATGAGATTTTCCGCCTGATTCTTTATTTCCACTGCTTCCTTTTGCTTTTTATCTTCTTCCGCAAATTTCTCGGCGTCCTTGACCGCACGGTCTATATCTTCCTTGCTCATGTTCGTGGAAGATGTGATGGTGATGTGCTGTTCCTTCCCAGTTCCCTTGTCCGTTGCCGTCACATTGACGATGCCGTTTGCGTCAATATCAAATGTCACTTCAATTTGCGGAACACCGCGCGGCGCTGACGGAATGCCGTCAAGTGTGAATCGGCCGAGCGTTGTATTGCCCGCTGCCATATCGCGTTCGCCCTGAAGCACATGAATTTCAACCGAAGTCTGTCCGTCTGCTGCCGTCGAATATATCTGACTCTTTTTTACCGGAATGGTCGTGTTCCTGTCAATGATTCTGTTGAAGACGCCGCCGAGCGTTTCGATACCGAGCGACAGGGGCGTTACATCAAGCAGGAGCAGATCCTTAACGTCACCGCCGAGCACGCCGCCCTGAATTGCCGCGCCGATTGCCACGCATTCATCGGGATTGATGCCCTTAAACGGCTCTTTGCCCGTGAATTTTTGTACCGCTTCCTGAACCGCCGGAATTCTGGTAGATCCGCCGACCAGAAGAACCTTGGTGATCTGCGCCGGCGTCAGGCCCGCGTCGGAGAGCGCCTGCTTCGTCGGCTGTATGGTAGCTTCTACCAGATCCGCTGTCAGTTCGTTGAATTTCGCACGCGTCAGTGTTGCGTCAAAATGCTTCGGTCCGTTTGCATCCGCTGTAATAAACGGCAGGTTAATATTGGATGTCGTCATGCCGGAAAGCTCGATCTTCGCCTTTTCCGCAGCTTCCTTCAATCTCTGCAGAGCCATCTTATCCTTGCGGAGATCGATGCCGCCGTTTTCCTTCATAAATTCATCCGCAATCCAGTTGATGATCCTCTGATCAAAATCATCACCGCCAAGCCGGTTGTTTCCGGCTGTTGCCAGCACTTCAAACACACCGTCGCTGATTTCCAGAACAGAAACGTCAAACGTACCGCCGCCAAGGTCGAAAATCATAATCTTCTGCTCGCTGCTCTCTTTATCGACGCCATATGCCAGCGCTGCCGCTGTCGGTTCGTTGATAATGCGCATAACCTCAAGTCCGGCAATTTTACCTGCGTCCTTTGTCGCCTGTCTCTGAGCATCAGAGAAATACGCAGGTACCGTAATAACCGCCTGCGATACCGTCGTTCCCAGATAGGCCTCTGCATCCGCCTTAAGCTTCTGAAGAATCATAGCAGAAATTTCCTGCGGTGTATAATTCTTGCCGTCGATGCTTACCTTGAAGTTGGTACCCATCTCACGTTTGATAGACATAACCGTTCTGTCCGGATTGGTAATGCCCTGCCGTTTGGCTACCTGGCCGACCATGCGCTCTCCCGTTTTCGAAAAAGCCACCACCGACGGTGTTGTTCTCGCTCCCTCCGGATTGGTAATAACATGAGGTTCGCCGCCCTCATATACTGCCACGCAGGAATTTGTTGTTCCCAAATCTATACCGATAATTTTTGCCATACTGTATTCCCTCTTTCTTTCATTAATATTTGTTTATATATTTGTATAAATAGTTGTTTGATAAACCTTCTGTTTTAGGATGTACCTGATATGTTCCATCTATGCCGAACACAGCAAAATCAGTTTACAACCTTTACCATTGCAAAGCGTATGACCTTTTCTCCTTTTTTATAACCCTTTTGAAAGACATCAGAAACCACGTTTTCAGGTTTTTCCGCGTCCTCCTCGTGGGCTATTGCATGATGCAGGTTCGGATCAAAAACATCCCCCGCCTCCCCGAATGCCTCTACACCGATCTTGGAGAGTGTTTCTCTGAACTGCGTTACTATCATGCCGACGCCCTCCGTCAGCTTGTCACTCTCAGCATACTGTGCCGCCCTTTCCAGGTTATCCAGAACCGGAAGCATTTCTTTCAGCACATCTGCGCATGCATCGTTGTAGGTTCCTTCGTGCTCCTTTGCGGAACGGCGCCGAAAGTTTTCATATTCTGCAAGCATCCTCGTATATCTGTCCTTCTCCTCTGACAGCTCCTTCTTCAGCCCAGCGTTTTCGCCGGCAAGCGCCTTGTTTTCCTCCTTCAGCGCCCGCAGCTCCTTTCTTTTTCCTTTTTCACTGCCTGCATCTTCGCAGCTCTCAGCACTTTCATTCTCCTCAGCCTGCGTCGTTTCGGTGTTATCTTTTTTTATATTCTTTTCTTCCGCCGCCTTATCTGCATCTTCTACCGTACATTCGGTCTCTGCTCTGTTTTCCTTTTCCATGTCAACGGCCTCCTTTTCTTAAACTTATGCGTTTTGTCCTAACAATTTCTCTTTCATTCCCCTCCGAATATTCAGCTCTACGGCTCAAGCAGATTATCCTCCACGCTCTTTTCGAGCAGCTTTGACAGATTCTCGGCCAATGTATCTACCATCGCAACCACCCGAGCGTAATCCATACGGTATGGACCGATAACGCCGATTGCGCCAAGAACCTTACCGCCGCCCGTCAGCTTTTTAAAAATCAGAGCGGCATTGTCAATTCCGCCTACCGGCGGTTCACCGCCTATAAAAACGTTGACTCTGTCGTCACCCGCATCCGCCACCACGTCAAGAAGCGTATCCTTTTTTTCCAGCAGCTCAAAGAATTCCCGAATCCGCTCGACATCAGCGTATTCCGGATACTGCAGCAGCTTGTTGACGCCTTCAAAGCGAATATCCCCTCCGTTCAGTTCCCGTATGACCTCATAGACGCTCTTAACAATCGGAGCAACCAGCATGGCGTATTCCTCCATATCCGTTTCCATCTTCATCATCACGGGGAGGGTAACGTCATCCATCGTGCGGCCGGCCATCTGGCCGTTCAAAACCTTGACCAGACGCTGTAGTACCTCAGAGGTCACCGGAAACGCCACACGAATGTTTTTGGTCCGGACACATCCAAGATGCACCGTCATTACCAGTATAAAATGAAAGGGATCCATCTGAATGACATCGAACCGCTGAATGGTGACCTCACGCTGCTTAGGCCGCACTGTAACGGATGTATAATTGGTAAACAGGGACATCAGTCTGCCGGCGCTGTCAAGGATTTTATCCATTTCATCAAGCTTGATTTTCAGCAGTCGGTTCAGTTCCCGAATCTCAGTCTCCGTCATATGATACCGGTTCATCAGCGAATCCACGTAAAAGCGGTATCCGCGCTTTGAAGGAACACGGCCGGCCGAAGTGTGCGGCTGTTCCAGATATCCCATGTCCTCAAGCTCCGCCATTTCGTTGCGAATTGTCGCCGAGGACAGCGCCATGTTATAGTGATCCATCAGATATTTCGAACCTACAGGCTCCCCCTGCCGGATATGCATCTCGACAATAGCCTTCAAAATCTGCTTTTTCCGTTCACTTAAGCCAGCCTTTTCCTTATCCGGTTCCATTTCATTTACCTCCTTTCCCACAGAATGAATTCTATTTGTCAGGATTTTAGCACTCTATGAGTTCAAGTGCTAATCTGTATATAAATTTACCATGGATTCCCCCTATATTCAAGGATTTTTTCAGACGTATTTGTTAATATTTTGTAAATCGTTAGCCATTTTGTATCATGTGTGCCAAAAATCATATTAAAGTTACAGTACAATAGAAGAGAGCGTGTCGGTAAACAGTCAATGGACAGGATGCAGGCAAAACAAAGCATGCCGTTCTTTATCCGCACTCTGAAATCGGCAAACTGCTATGCACCATTCGGGCACTTCTACATATGTTGTTAGTAATCACTATATTGCAAATAATATGGAGGATATTATGCAGAATGAATTATCACCGAGATATCCAACCGATACACCTGTGCCGGAGTCATCGCAAAACAACTCACGTCCGATCGGCAGTCTGACGGAAACAGGCTTTTTGATCATTCAGGTATTTGCGGCCCGCCGCGCTTATCCGCTCCCCGGCGCGACTGTTCAAATCAGTTATCCTGAGCAGAACGGCGTCATCTCCGTATACCGCGTGCTGCTGACGGATATTAGCGGCAAAACCGAAAAGCTATCTCTGCCTGCACCGCCCAAAAGCTTGTCTGAATCATACAGACCTCTTGAGATGCCCTATGCTGTTTATGAAATTCGTGTCACGCTGCCCGGATATTACCCCATCCGCATCAAAGCAGTCCAGATCTTTTCAACCATTACATCTATTCAGCCGATTAATATGATCCCACTTACAGACAGCGCGCTTTATAACATTTCGGAAAACGGCGAAATCGTTCTTGCGAATCCTGGAGTCGAGATAACGGAGGGGGGTCCGGACAATGCCTGATATCACCCCGGTAATACCGGAAACCATTACAGTCCACCTGGGACTTCCGGCATCAAATGCCGAAAATGTAACTGTTTCTTTTCCGGATTATATCAAAAATGTCGCTTCGAGCGAAATCTATCCTACCTGGCCGACCGCATCGCTGTACGCGAACATCTATGTGCAGATCACCTTTGCCATGAACCGTGTTTTTACCGAATTCTACCGCAATCAGGGGTATTCCTTTGATATCACGAGCTCGACTACAATAGATCAGTCTTTTGTATACGGCAGAGACATCTTTGAAAATATCAGCCAGATCGTCGACGAAATTTTCAACAGCTATATAGCCCGCCAAGGATTCATCGAACCGTATTTCACTCAATACTGCAACGGTACCTCGGTTACCTGTGACGGCCTGTCCCAGTGGGGAACCGTTGATCTTGCCAATCAAGGATACACCACTATTCAGATTCTGCAGTACTATTACGGAGATACCATTGAAATTATTCGGAATGTTCCTGTGCAGAATGTTTCACCGTCCGCTCCGCTGATACCGCTCCGCATAGGCTCCGTAAACAACGATGTCAAGAATATTCAGCTCCGCCTCAACCGCATTTCGCAGAACTACCCCCGTATCCCAAAAATCTTTCCGACCGATGGCTATTTCGGTACACAGACGGAATACGCGGTAAGAGAATTTCAAAATATCTTTAATCTCACGCCGGACGGCATAGTGGGAAACGCAACCTGGTACCGAATTCAGTTGATCTTCAACGGTTGCAAGCGGCTGAACGATTTGAATTCCGAGGGACTGGCGCTCGAAGAGGTCAGCACTCAGTTTCCGGAAGTTCTGCAATTCGGGGACAGCGGAACGGAAGTGCGAACCATGCAGTATTTTCTGGCCTTTATCGGTACATACGTAGCCACAGTCCCTATCATAGCCATCACCGGATATTACGGGGAAGAAACGAGAGACGCAGTTTACAGCTTCCAAAATACATACGGACTGCCAATTGACGGCATTGTCGGCGAAGTCACCTGGAATTCCATGTTTTCTGTTTACCGGGGCCTTGTGTCAAGCATACCCGAGCAAAATTTGATCAATACAGGCGCGCCCTTCCCCGGAATCGTACTGACACAGGGCATGACAGGTGATGATATCGTAACCATGCAGGAATATCTGAACACAGTAGCAACCGTTTATCCGGAAATTCCCGCTGTGACAGTAAACGGCGTTTTTGATACAGCCACATATGACGCCGTCATTGCCTTTCAGGAGCTGTTCGGTTATGAACCCAATGGCCGCGTCGGTCCGTTTGTCTGGGATGAGCTTGCTGCTGAGGCTATCAATATACAAAATGGAAACATCGCCTCCGACGGCCAGTTCCCCGGTGAAATTTCTTCATAACACAATTGAATTTATGAATTGAAAGGAAGTTATTCATGCATTCTCCAACAGAAGACCAGATAAATTTTATCAATATATCAAAGCGTCCTCAAGCCATCCGTCTTCTGCAGCATTATCTGCGCGGCATTTCCTTTTATAATCCGTCTGTCACGCGGATCAACATAGACGGTATCTACGGCCCGGAAACGCAGGGGGCAGTTGCCGATGTCAAACGATGCTATGGAATTCCCGGCACCTCCGATGTCGTGGATAACCAAACCTGGGACGCAATTTTCAGTATTTTCAGTTATTATCTCAAGCAAAATCAGCCAGGGAAGCCTATCTACCCCGTTATGCACCCGCAGATGCTGGAACAACCGGATGAAAGTCTCATCATCATTCTGCAGGTTATGCTCAATGAAATTCTGCATAACCACATCAAGCATAGAAAGCAGCAAATCCCCGTCAGCGGTGAATATGACGAGGCGACAAGAAACAGCGTCATTCACGTGCAGAAAACATACGGCATCCAGCCTACAGGCAAGCTGGACACCGAAACGTGGGATGCGCTGACGCACGCCTATAATCATGCGCTGGCAGAAAAGCCTCTTTAAATGATACCTAACGTATCCGAATCTGTGTCTTAAATGTTTTTAAAAGTAAAAAGCAGAAGTGTCAACGGAACGACGCTTCTGCTTCATTTTTCATACTATTATAAATACCAATTTTACAAGGCATTTTGTTAATTCAATATTTACGGCTCCAAATTCGCCTCACGGAATAAAGGTGAGCTAAAAAACTCTTCCAGTTCCATTTCAAAACCTTGGCAGATTTCATGGATAATTCTTAAATTTACCCCATTATATGAACATTTTATCAAATTTCCAATCGTCGAGCGAGGAACTCCACTTTTCATAAAAAGCTGATACTGTGTCATATTTTTTTCTTTCAATATATCTTTTAAGCGTCTGCTAACAGCTTGATTCAATTGCACTCTATCACCACCTATATATATTATTATATAACAATGCTTGGTCGAAATAGACAATGCAGATTGACTATCGAACAAAAATCGAATGAATTCTTATTTCTGTTTGCGTCTTCCGCCCCTGCGCTCACCCAAGTGCGCTGCAAAAAGAAACAGACTCATGTAAAACATGGAACCGTTGATCGTAACCGTATGTACGCTTCTCAGCGACGAAAAAAACAGAATAGCGCCCGATATTGTCCACAGACAAAACAAAAAGATAAATGAGACCGCGTGTGCGGCCCTGTCCGCACGATCCGGTGTGAGATACAGAAGCAGCACGTCCTCAAGCGCGCCGCCGCCGTCCAGCCCGCGGACAGGAAGCAGATTGAAAACGGCGTACAGAAGATTTGCAAACATCAGATACGAGGCTGTGGGAGAGGTTTCCGCGTATAGGAGGCAGACCGCCGCGCACATCAGATTGAACAGGCCGCCCGCCAGAAAAACAAGGAACTCCTTGCCATATGACAGGCGCATGCGGTCAATGCTGATATCCGCTCCCAAGGGTGTTAGTGTAAACGAGGTGATTTTCGCCCCAAGCAAGCGGATTGTCAACAGATGCCCCGCCTCATGTACCAGTGCCGCCGACAGCATTACGGAAATCAATGCAGTCGGACAAAAGCAGAAAAATACAGCGAACATCAGTAGCGAGAGAACGCCGACGCGGCATACTTTCCCTATGCGGATATACATCGGCGCACCTCACAGACAAATGTTACTTTTTCGCCGCCGCAGGCGGCCGGTTTTTCTCCCCGTCTGTTTCTTCCGCTGACTCCGTCTTCCACAGCCTGATTTTGCCTTCCTCGTTTAGATTTTTCAGAACATTGACCGATACCGGCAGCAAAATTAACCAAAGCAGGCCCCCAAGCTTTAGGCCCACATACATAGCGGCCAGCGTCACAAGCGGGTGCAAACCGATGGAACGTCCGACAATGCGCGGCTCAATGATCTGACGGATGACGGCAACCACAAGGTACATGACGGCCAGTCCGATTCCCAGATAGAAATCTCTTTTTAAAAAACAGATAAGCGTCCACGGGATGAGAACGGTTCCCGTACCAAGCACTGGCAAAATATCGATAACAGCGATCAACAGCGCGAGTCCGACTGCATATTCCACGTCCAGAATCAAAAAACCGGTATACAGTTCAGAAAACGTAATGATAATGATAAATAAATAGGCGCGCAGATACTTCAGTCCCGTCAGAACAAGCTCAGTACGCAGCACGTGCAGACCGCGCGCCATGCGCTTGGGCATCTGCCGGAGGAAAAACGCTGATATTTTCTCATAATCGCTGCAAAAATAAACGGCGGCAATCAGCATAATTACGATAAACAAGAAGAAATTCGGCAGCGCACCCGCAGCGCGCGCCACCCAGCCGGATACAGCGGTAGATACCGTCGCGGTTGCATTTTTCAGCACATCCAGCAGAATATCGTCCGTTTCCGATATCAGGTTCCACAGCAGCCCGCCGTCTCCGCCGTCGCGGTAAGCGGGAAGATTGGTAAGAAATGACTGAATCTGCTCTGTCACGCTGTCAAACCAGCCGCTGATATTCCCCATATTGTCACTTAGCCATCCCGCAAGAGTTTCAAGCTCTGCGAACAGACTGCTGCATATAAAATAAACGATGCCAATCACAAGTCCGAGCAGAAGAAACACAAACAGCACCGACCATACTTTGCGGGATATTCGTGTTTTTTTGACGCACCTGCAAATCAGCGGATGCAATAGAATTGCCATCAGCCATGCCAGTAAAAACGGCAATATCGGCTTCCAAAGATAATAGAAAAACAGGATCAGAAAGGCCGCTGCCAGAAGCGCGTAAAAACAAATAACGATAATTCTTTTGTATCCCTTTTCCGGTAAATATTTCATGTTCTTCCCTGTCCTTTGTTTTGGTATCTTCCAGCGATTTCCTGCTCTTTTTTATCAGTATACGGAAATCCGGCCGTCTTTATGCAGAACGCACCGGATTTGTCTTTGAAAATTCGGCTGATGTTTATTTTGTAAACCATTCAGACCGTAAGCAACAGCTATCGTGAAATCTTTAAAGGATAAAAAATGCAGGCGCCGGAAAATCGGGATACAAAAATATGGTCCAATCGAAAAGTCTGCAAATAAAAAGCGCCTCTCAGGCTTGTCGGGAGCCGATATGAAGCGTTTTTTTATTTGATTTTCGGCAGACGGCACAAAGACTTGGCTTTTTTACCGGTACAGGCTGTTTCGCAGCAGTCTCTCATTCAGCTCGTAAAGAGCAATTTTCTGATCTTTAATAATAAATCAAGCCGCATGCCTCGTCATATGGCAGCCATTTAATGTCCGTATGCTCATGAGATAAACGGATTTTTCCGTCAAACGGCATGGCAAAAAAATACATCGGGACAACAACAATGTCTCTGCCCCAATAGGAACGGGCGGCAGCGCTGAAAATCGTATCCGGTAAATAACTAATGCTATCAAGCGGATAAAGTGGCTGAAATTCCTTGATTCCCGCTTCCTCAAAGATTTCCCTGCGTGCACCTTCCTCCAGCGTTTCATCATCCTCCAGCCCGCCGCAGATTCCCTGCCAGCATAATGGCATATCCGCTCTCTGAAAGACGGCGTACTCATAACCGTGTTCCCGCTGACGGTATAAAAAGATATGAACCTGCTTAGGCTGTCTTGCCATATTTGTTCCCTCCTTTCGCGTACTTCGATGCTTGGGCTGAAGCGACATAAAATTTCCACCGCCAGTTTAATTTTTGGGTAAGTGAAAGGTTTATCTGTCTGAAAATCTGCTTATACGCACCGGCAAAGGCTGGATTCTTTCGGAGGCCTCACTGTAAAAATCCCGGAATTTCATAGAAACGAAGCATGCGGCCCCTACTGTCCGAAGCCACCGTCTATCCCCAATATCTGTCCGGTGATGAAGGAGGCCTGTTCCGATGCGAGAAAAACGAGCGCTCCTGCTACGTCCTCCGGCGTTCCCAGACGGCCGAGCGGCGTTTCATCCCGCATGGCGCGCCGCTCTTCTTTCTGATACGGGGCCAGCATCTCCGTATCAATCACGCCCGGCGCAACTGCATTTACGGTGATGCCCGAAGGCGCAAGCTCCTTTGCCAGCGCTCTGGTAAAGCCTATCACGCCTGCCTTTGCCGCCGAATACATCACCTCGCACGAGGCTCCTGCCACGCCCCATATGGAAGATACGTTCAGAATTCTGCCGGATTTTTTACGAACCATACCGGCATACGCTTCCCTGCAGCAGTAAAACATACTCTTCAGATTCGTCCCCAATAGGAAATCAAAGTCGTCGTCAGTCATATCGCAGAGCAGACCGGACCATGCCGCTCCTGCGTTATTTACCAACACATCCACTCCGCCGAAGGATTTATCAATTTCCTCGAACATTCGGCACACCTGTCCGCTGTCCGTCAAATCTGCCCCACACGCGTGCGCTTCATATCCGTTTGAACGCAGTTGAGCCGCGAGATTCTGCGCACGCAATAGATGACGGAAGCCGTGCAGAACCACACGATATCCGGTC
>CAKTAA010000057.1 GCA_934526185.1 uncultured Eubacteriales bacterium
AACACTTCAGAAAATTATTGAGTAAATAACAAATATTATTTGTAACCATTGCTTTTGTTTCATCGGTTACTTGGAACGGACTTGCATCCCAGCACCAATCTCCATCAAGAAATACGCTATTCGGTAAATCCTGTTTGAGCTGTTGGCACACAGTTGTTTTTCCAACTCCCATAGTACCACCAATCAGATATAAAGTTTTCATCATTCACACCTACAAATTCTTATTTATCTATGAGCCTTAAAATCAATTCCTGCTTTTCTTGCTTGACTGCATAAGTCCTTTGTCTGCAATTTGTATTCCTTGCCGTCTTTGATGAAATGAGTTCCGCATTGTCTGAATTCAAAGGACACATTTTTACGAACACATTGTTCTCTGATATCAAGTGCCCATGAATAATCAAACGGTCTTGCATTCGTATCTGATTCACCGCCGACTACTACGAGTTCAATATCGTCAAGATACGGTTCAATGTGTATTCTTTCGAGTAGCGGTTGGGCGGTAATACATTTGTGTTTTATTGGAAGTGACCCAAACACCGACAATTTTTTATCTGCATTTTTTTGATTTTCAATTGTGCAACACACGACAACATTATCATATCCGTCGCCCCAATCGTCAGGAATGCAATCTACAAACCTTTCGATTCGTTTGGTTAGAAAAAGGAATGTACAATCCTGTCGCTCTTTTATCATAGACCAACATTCTTCTCGCCACTTATCTGCTTCTTCTATTAAAAAATCTGTTGAAAAGCAAAGATATACTATCCCTGCTTTCATTTTGTAATTCCCGTTTTTTAACCTCTCGGTTGGTTTATAAAAATCTTTTGTTTTTATAATGTCGTTTGTGTTAACACCTCGTTTAGCATCGCCTTTATGGATATAGCAATGCAAACATCCGTCACTGCATTTTTTACAACCTCGCCATGGATTCCACATAGCCATAATAAACATTTCTCCAAATTCTTGATTTGCGAATTCATTATACCACAACCTAAAGTTAAACGCCACTATAATCTAATATTTTAATTACCACATAACTGTACCGCCGTTGAGGAGGGGCGCATGCCTAGGGTTGAACATAAGGTTTAAAGAGAGAGCAATTAGGAATACGAGTGTGATAAAGCAACCATTGACGATGAGTATTTTTGACATTTTATCCTTTGTTGCTTTATCGGTGAATATTACATAGTAGATAAAACCGACAATAGCACAAAAAATAAGAGAAAATCCGAAAGGTCGGCGCCAATAGATAGCGTAAAACACTCCCCACAGGCAGACAGCGGTCAGTATAAGGTAGACAAGAAAACGCACCGTTTTTGATTTTGCATCTACAAGGACGAGAACTGCGGGGATATACAACATTGAAAGTGCAAATCTCATCACTATAGCATCATCAAGATATATAAATATGTAACCGGTCATTATTCCTGCTACAAGTTCGATTAGATATGTACAAACCATACAACTATTACTGCGGGACACGGTAGATTACCTCACTTACAATTAGATTTCGGCAGGTCTTATCGGTAAAATACGGTATGTATTTGGTAATTTGCCTTTGGGTTATGCGGTTTTCTGTGATATAGTCGGATATAAGTTTGCGTTTATATTCGTCAAGGGTTTCGGTATCAATCCCGTTCATTAGTTCAAGAAAGCAAAGAACAGAAGCGTTAAACTTGTCGATTTTCGTTCTTGGTTTGCGGAGTATAAGATTTTGATTTGCAATTTTAATCCGATGCGTTTTTTGTGTTTCGTTATTGGTATAAATATCAATAGTGTTTGGTTTAAGTTTTGATAATCCCAACTGATAACGAAGATAAGCACCTGAATAATAACCAAATATATTTTCATCTTCAGATATGTATTTCTTTTCGATTGCTTTCATTGGGTTAAAAATCATAGTACCAAATTTGGTTTTCTTGGGTATGAAGTACACGCCTCTTTCAAGTCGGACTATCTCTTTCGATTTACATAGTTGGCTTAACTCTTTATAAACTTGTTGCTTTGAATAATCTTCGTATTCAATTTCATTTGACAGTATCGGTTTATTACAACCGTATTTGTTAGTTAAAAATTTTAGAAAACTCATTTTGACCTCCTTATCTTTGGGAGAAAGTTATACTCGGTAGGTTTGTTTTTCTCCCCAAATTTCTTTATTTTTTATATCTTGAAAATCCTTAAAAAGTGCCCGTAACCCCCTTAAATACTGGATTTGTGTGTAGAAAAAGACCATACCCTCGTTCTTTGGGTATGGTCTTATTTTAATATCATCAGGAGCCATTGCCGCACCCATATTGTTGACATCGGTGATCCCTTTATCTACAGAACGTCCTACCAGTACCTCGGTTATATAAGGACCGTTTCCTACATTGGACAAAAGCACTGCTCCGGCGCCTGTAGCGGTCCATTGTGAGGTTGGAGTTCTTTGGCCGCCATATTCCAGTGGGAATCGAAACTGCCGTTCCGCAGAACAATAATGAGAGGAACTGATCGCCGCTGCCCTGTTATAGGTTCCGGCGTCCACCAACAGCGCCGATAGGATCAGGCTTTCTGCCATCGTGGAGCATGCGCCGTATAATCCGATATATGGAATATTAAAGTCCAGCAATCCGTAGGATGAACCTGTGCATTGATTTTGCAGATCACCTGCAAACAGTACATCAATTTCATCTTCCTTTCGTTTGGCTTTTTTTAAAAGCGTATTAAAAACAAGACGCTGCATTTCGCTTTCCGCTTTTTCCCATGTGTCCATGCCGAAGCGATCATCATCAGAATGCAGATCAAACATTCCTCCGAGAGGTCCATCATGTTCTTTTTTGCCCACAACAGAAGCAAACGCCTCAATTGCAGGCTGCTGCTTCAGACGTATCCAATCCTTTTGCATCTGGCTCTCCCCTATCCTTTTTCTTAATGATTCATTGTACAGATTTTCCTTTTATTGTTTTCCTTATTATGTGTCAGAAGCTGTAAGTTATACTATATATTCGTTTTTTACATGATGTTCCAAATGGTTTCGTTGCTGAAAATTCTATCAGCTTTGAACCTTTCTGTATATTTTTTCGTCTATATAGATGAAATCGATTTCAAAGTTGTTACAGCGGAGGAGGCTGATATGGAAGAATTTGAAAGGCTTCTTGAAGAATACAGAAGATGTGTCGAGCGGTTTGTCAAATATAAAATTGAAAACCGCTCTGATGCTGAAGATATTCTTCAGGATGTATTTATATCTGCATATCAGAAGTTTGCTACTTTAAAGAACAAAACGCTCTTTCAGGCTTGGATACTGAGTATTGCCCGAAATAAGTGCAGTGACTACTATAGAAGAATGGCAGAAAACAGGACTATTCCTCTGGATACTTTATCAGAGTCGGTGCTCACAACCGGTATTTTCGGTATTCATGAAAAGACTGTTGTGGAAGATACGCTGGATAAGATCGGGGACAGCGAAAAACAGATTTTGTACCTTTATTTTTATAAAAACTTATCTCAGCAGGATATCTCCGAAAAATTGAAGATTCCGCTTGGTACCGTAAAAAGCAGACTGCATTATGCAAAAAAGAATTTCAAGAAATATTATCCGTATTCCCCCGATTGCAACAGAGTAAAAGGAGAAAAAATAATGAAAAAATTTCCAAAATTATTGCCCGAATATAAAATAATAGAATCAAAGGCTCCGCCGTTTTCTGTAATATTCGAGGAATTGCCAAATTGGTTTATCATACCGAGGATCGGCGAAGAGATATCTTTTGCTTCCTACGATTTACCAAAACGAAACATAACGGAAAAAATCACTTTAAAAGCAACTTCGCCGGCTGTTGTTCACGGTATCGAGGGAATTGAAATCAGTGCTTGCAGTGATTTGAAGAAGGATTCCTCCTCTCATATTTATTACACACAGCTAACAGATTCGCACTGTCGCTGGCTCGGTGAAAGTTACACTGATAAAAATGGGATAAAGCATCTTCTGACCTTTTTAGACGGAGATAAGTTTATTTCCGAGTGGGGGTTTGGTGAGGATAATTGCGGAAGCGAAACGCATCTTCATTCCAAAGGAGATATCAAACGCAGCGGCAAGCGCATATTGACCACAGACAAAAAGTACCTGATGGATGTAGTTGGCAGATATTACGTCGAAATCAGAGGCACAAAATATGATACCATATGCCTAATGGAAATATTCGAAAGCGGAGTGGCAACAGAACACTTTATTGATGAAAAAGGAAGAACCGTCTTATGGAGAAGGTGGAATCGTGACGACTGGGCGTTCAGCCATTATCAGAAAAAATGGACAGAAATGCTCACGGATAACGACACAGTATCGATAAATGGTCAAATCTATGTGCATTGGTATGATGATATTTCTGACTATATTCTTTGAATACAAAAAAAGCGGCGCCAAATACTCGGCGCCGCTTTTGGCCTCTTTTTTGCAGCTTAATTTTCGCATTCACTCAAAAGCTTCCTGCCCTCATACCGGAATTTTCCTGTTTGAATGAATCATCAAATTAAAATCAACTCTGAGAATTATATTATTGTATCATTAAGTTGGTTTTATTTACTTAAACGGAAGGCTGAGAGAGCAACTCTCTCAGCTTATCTAATAAGGCAGTACCGAGAATACTCGCACTTTTTTTAAATCGTCTGTATTATCCAATAAACAATTCCATAAATCACACTTGCAACCGTTCCGTATACTATCACCGGTCCCGCAATTGTAAACATCTTTGCCCCTACGCCGAGCACAAAGCCTTCTGCTTTTGTGTCAATTGCCGGAGCCACTACCGCATTGGCAAAGCCCGTTATCGGGACAAGAGTGCCGGCGCCCGCATGCTTGGCGATATTGTCGAACCATCCGATACCGGTCAGTAGTGCGGCAATAAATATCAGGGTAACCGGTACCAGAACCTTTACATTTTCCTCCGTGAGCGACAGAGCAAGATATGCGTGAAACAGAAGTTCCGCGATCGTACAGATCAATCCACCCACAAGGAATGCCTTGATGCAATCCCATAAAAGATGGGATTTTCTGCTGCGGGCAGCAGCATATTTCTGATATGTCTGTTTATCAAGATTCATTTAGAATTCCCTTTCTCAAGCATTTTTATAGTGTTCTGTTGTGTTTCTATTCTTTATCATATGCGATGCTTTTATGTAACCATCCTAAAAATAATTGACATCAGTAGGATTTCGTGCTATACTGATAATGGATAAATTTCTGGTATGTTGAATGCTTAATTTTACTTTTACGTAGATTCTACATACACCATAAATGGAAAGAAGGGTTTCTATGGAATTCTGGGAGGAGATAGGCAAAACAGTCAGCGATACAGCTAATCAAGGGGCAAAAAAGCTATCGCAAATGACGGAGCTGACAAAGATGAAATATCATCTGGGTACTCTTGAGGCAAAAAAAGAAAAGTTTTTTCAGGAAATCGGCACGCTTGTCTACCAGCAATACGCAAAACAAACCAAAGAGACCTCTAAAATCGCCGCTTTGTGTATGGATGTCAATGTTATAGAAAAAGAAATGCAGGAAGTTAAAGAAAAAATACGAAAAATCAGCAATAAAAAAACTTGCAGCGCCTGCGGGTCCGCTTTGGTGCGTCAGGCAAGTTATTGTCCGTACTGTGGAACGAAGCAAACAGATGATACCGATTCAGAGAAGGAATCACAGACAAATACAGAACAAAATTAACAATATTAAATTCGGAGCGAGGCATTTTTTCAAAACAAGGAGATAATTTTTACATGAAACAGAAAATTAGAAATCCAGTCACCGTTCTTCTTCTCAGCATTGTTACCTGCGGTATTTATGGGTTGTATATTGTGTATCAAATTTCCTTAGAGATTAACAGCTTTGATGGGGATCATTCTGTAAACCCTGCCTTAGAGGTCGTTTTATGTCTCTTCACGTGTGGTATTTACAACATATATTGGTGCTATAAATATGCTAAGCTAATCAACGGCATGCAGGTCAAAACAGGAGTATCCTATCCATCTGATCTATCCCTACCTGTTATTCTGCTGTCGATTTTTGGTTTTTTTGTTGTGGCACTTATGCTCCTGCAGACAGAACTCAACAAGGTTTGGGAGCAGACAACAGATTTCTAATGAATGGATTTAAGATTTCTATAATCTGTCGGACGGTCTCCTTTTGAATATCTGCTTATGAAAACGGCCTCTCGGTTTTTCTCTCCGAGGGGCTCCTTCATAATGAAACCTCTGCTTTTGTATAATTTTTCTGAAAAGAATCAAAACAAGCGATAAACCAAATTAGAAATGGACTGTCAGCTAACTCTACAAGCTTGCCGGTGAACAACTTCAAAGCTGTTAAAATTCTATTATCGAGTGGAATAAGAAACACCTATATTATCTCCATATTGCTTTTTTGAAAATTATGTAAGATGCTCTTGCCTTTTCTGGAAAAATCGTGTATAATATTCATATGGATTTTTTAGCGGAAGGGCAGTTATATGAAACAGCAAATAGGGTTTGACAACGAAAAATATATTGCTATGCAGTCCAAGCATATCAAGGAGCGCATTGAGCAATTCGGCGATAAATTATATCTGGAGCTTGGCGGGAAGCTTTTTGACGACTATCATGCGTCCAGAGTTCTGCCGGGCTTTAAGCCTGACAGCAAGGTGAAGATGTTGCTGCATCTGGCGGACAAATCGGAAATCGTAATTGCCATCAGTGCCGTTGACATTGAAAAGAACAAGGTTCGCGGTGATCTTGGCATAACATATGATCTTGATGTTCTGAGACTTATTGATGCTTTTCGGGATATCGGCATGTATGTGGGAAGCGTTGTCTTGTGCCAATATGCAGGCCAATATGCCGCAGATGTCTTTAAAAAACGTTTAGAAAAGCTCGGTGTACGTGTATATCTGCACTACCCCATTGCAGATTATCCCCGTAATATCTCTCATATTGTAAGCGATGATGGTTATGGCCGCAATGAATATATAGAGACAAGCCGTCCACTCATAATTGTAACGGCGCCAGGGCCGGGAAGCGGAAAAATGGCCACCTGCCTTTCTCAGCTTTATCACGAGCATAAACGCGGTATCGCTGCGGGATATGCAAAATTTGAAACTTTCCCTATATGGAATCTTCCGCTTAAGCATCCGGTCAACCTAGCTTATGAGGCTGCTACAGCAGATCTCAATGATCTCAATGTCATTGACCCTTTTCATCTTGAGGCATATGGCATTACTACCGTTAACTATAACAGGGACGTAGAGTGTTTCCCTGTACTAAATGCAATTTTTGAACGAATCTTGGGGAAAAGCCCATATAGATCGCCGACAGATATGGGTGTCAATATGGCTGGCAACTGTATTATAGACGATTATACTGTACGCGAAGCATCTTGCGATGAGATTATATGCCGATATTATAAAGCTTGCTGTGACAGACTTATCGGCCGGATTGACGATGAAGCTATCGCAAAGCTTGAAACCATAATGAATCAGGCCGGTATTTCGACGGATCGTCGGAGAGCGGTAGGTGCTGCGCTGAATAAGGCGGAGGCAACAGGAGAGCCTGCTGCGGCGCTTGAGCTTGAGGATGGCCGTCTGGTAACCGGAAAATCTTCAAATCTATTGGGAGCGGCTTCGGCCCTGATTTTAAACGCGCTCAAAGTTCTCGCCGATATTTCCGACGAAACGCTTCTGATTACAAAGGAAGTGATCTCGCCCATTCAACATTTAAAAACACAGCATTTGGGCAATAAGAATCCCCGGCTGCATGTCGATGAAATGCTGTTGGCGCTGTCTATCAGCGCAATTAATAATCCATTGGCCAAACAGGCAATGGAACGGCTTTCAATGCTTAAAGGCGCAGAAATGCATTCCTCGGTTGTGCTTGCTCCTGTTGACGAGACCACTTTAAAAAAGCTCGGCATTCGTCTTACATGCGAGCCTGTTTATCAAAGCAAACAACTCTATAGAATGCAGAGATAACGATATTTGAAGATAGAGTGGAATGGAAAGCACTTCGGCGGCAAATACTATATTAACTTATCTGCATGATTTATATAAGGCTTTGTCTTTATATAATTCAATATAAAAATATCCGGACGCGAAGGCTGTCATTATAAAAGACCTCCGCTTTCCGGTCGAAAGGGTGAATGAAATGGTTGTTACAAAAGAGAGTATTATTGGCGATGTTCTGGATTATGATATGGGGACCTCGGAATTTTTTCTTGAAATCGGCATGCATTGTCTGGGCTGCCCCTCTGCGCGCGGCGAAAGCATAGAAGATGCCTGCGCCGTTCACAACACGGACGCGGATGAGTTGGTAAAAAAAATCAACGATTATTTATCGGAAAAATAATCAGTAAAAATATCGAACCGGGTTTCACAATCCACCAATACCAAAAGCCGCCGTTTCAGCAACCGTGTTTCTTCCCCCTTTTTCGGGCTGGGAAAACCGGAGATGTCGGCGGTTTTTCTTGTGTTTCTTTTTCTCTGTTCACTAATGTAAAAACCGGAGGATCAAGCATGCTGACTTTTGAAAACGCTTTGCCGATTTCTGATAAAATGAATCATACTACCGCTTTTTCTCCCGTTATCCGGCTGGATGATCGTTTGACTGCTGCGGCTGACTTTGTACGGAGCGGTGTGCGCATTGCAGATATTGGCTCTGATCATGCCTATCTACCGATTTATCTTGTACAGATCGGACGCTGTCACAGCGCTGTCGCAACGGATATTCGCAAAGGACCGCTGAGGGCCGCTGAGGAACACGTCGCTAAATTTAAGCTTGACGGCTGGATTTCTCTGTTTCAGGCAGACGGTTTGCACGGCATCGAAAGGTTCACGCCGGACGATATCCTTCTTTGCGGCATGGGGGGAGAATTGATAGCGGAAATTTTGAAAAGATCCTCTTATATACGCTGCGCTGAAATCCATTTGATAATGCAGCCGATGACCATGCAGTCTTATCTTCGAAAATGGCTGGCCGCAGAAGGCTTCCGGATTCACAAAGAAAAGCTGGCTGCAGCAAATGGGAAAATATATCCGGTCCTACTTGCCTCCTATGATGGTATAAAGCGTACATTTACTGAAGCCGAATACCTGTTAGGCGCATATTTGATTCAAAACCGTTTTTCACCGGAGCTGAAAAATTTATTTCCTTTGCTGCTTGAAAACCGGATACGCACATTCCGCAAGATTGCAGACGGAAAAATCAGGGCAGGAAAAGATATTTATTATGAAAAGCAGCTTCTCTCAGAGCTGCTCCTACTCGAACAAACGGAGTAAAAAACATTTTTTGAAAGGAACGGACAAGCATGACAGTCATAAAAGATATTGTTCGGTATTTCAATGAGAAAATTCCCTCTTCGTTGTCCTGTGCTTGGGACAATGACGGATTGATGTGCTGTCCGGACGAATCGGCGCCGGTCAGCGGCGTTCTCTGCGCGCTTGATATTACGGACGACGTAATACACGAAGCGGAAGCGCTCGGCTTCAATCTCATTCTGACGCATCATCCCCTGCTTTTTCGTCCGATTCGTTCCGTACTTCCCTCTCAGCCCTCTGCGCGATATGTGATCTCTCTTATATCAAAGGAAATTTCTGTTCTCTCCTATCATACACGGCTGGACGCCGTGGAAGGCGGAGTCAACGATCAGCTTGCCGCTCTTTTTCGGGCGCAAATAATCGGCTGTTTCGGTCCCGAAGGAGAAGAGGTTGGCAGAATGGTCAGGCTTCCAACGCCGCTTACGGCAAAAGACTTTGCCGATCATGTCAAGCGAACCCTGAAATGCCCATCTATAACCCTTGTCAATCCCGAAAAATCCGTTAAGACAGTCGCTGTTGTCGGCGGTGAGGGGCGTGATTACATCAGTCCGGCTATTTCCTGTGGTGCAGATATCATGCTTACGGGAAATGTCGGATATCACGGCATGCTTGATGCTGCTGCTCAGGGACTTGCGGTGATTGAGGCGGGCCATGATTATACAGAAAGAATCATAGCCTCCTGGCTTTATAGAGAAATTCAAAAAGAGTTTCCCGCCCTGTCGGCCGCAATATCAGAAATCCCCTCTCCAATCGTATATCTGTAATTATTAAGGCGTTCAAGGAATGTTACGATTTGCTTTGAGCGTTCCTATGTCAGAAAAATCATATGCCATATCATTTCATATTAGCTGTATAGCTTCGATTTTAATGTACTAAATTACGTAACAGCAAAGCTTGAAAAGAAAAACATTTCCATATTAATGAATAATGCTTGAATAAGGGCCGAAAGCCTGTCTTTCAACATTTTGGCGGAGATTGCAATGAATTGCAGGGCTTCGTTTGCATTTCCGCCGCTTTTAAAAATTACGGTAATATAAAGGAGTAACTTATGGCTTTTGATGCGGGTATGGTTGCCGCTGTTGCACACGAACTGAAACATCTCCTCCTCGGAGGGAGAATCGATAAAATATATCAGCCGGAAAAGGACGAAGTTACCCTGCTGATCAGAGGGGCACACGAAAATTTTCGGCTTTTGATATCTGCAGGAAACCGGAATCCTCGGATTCAGCTCTCCTATTACAACAAGGAAAATCCGCAGAGCGCCCCCATGTTCTGCATGCTTTTGCGTAAGCATTTATCTGGTGCGCGGATTACCGCCATTCGCCAGCCGGGGTTTGAACGCATTGTAATCATAGAATGCGAGGGCCGGGATGAGATGGGCTTTTTCTGTAAACGCAATCTGATTGCTGAAATTATGGGAAAATACAGCAATATTATATTGACGGACGGTGACGGACGGATTATCAGTGCTATCAAAACTGTCGATTTTACGACAAGCCAGAAGCGTCAGGTTTTGCCCGGTATGCTGTATGAGCTTCCACCGGCACAGGATAAGTTCAATCCGCTTGGGGAAACCATGAAAATGTTTCTCAGCCGACTCGATGCTGCTCCCGATGATCTCCCAGCGGAAAAATGGATTTCCGGCACCTATCTGGGGTTATCTAGGCTCATTTCCCGGGAAATTGTGTGGCGGGCGTCACACTCCGCTGACACAGCGGTAAATGACTGCAGCTCTGCGGAGCTGTGGAACGCCTTTTCCCTTGTTGTCGACACAATCAGGAGCGGTTCCTTTGAGCCCACCCTGCTTTTGACACCTGACGGCATACCAGCCGAATACAGTTTTATTTCGATTTTTCAGTACGAAAACTTATGGAAATCCGAAAAAGCGGAAAGTGTTGGCGAGCTTTTGGATCGTTACTTTTTTGAACGTGACAGAGCTGACAGAATTCGTCAGCGCGCTTCGGATTTGCTGAAGCTCATCGGAGCGGCGGAGAACAGGCTCACAAAAAAAATTGCACATCAGCAGCAAGAAATTGCCGCCTGCGCTGAAAAAGATAGCTTCCGTAAATACGGCGATCTTATTACAGCAAATATTTACCGTTTGAAGCGAGGCGCGGCACTCGTTTCTCTTCCGGATTACTCCGCCGAGGACTTCGCCCCTGTCGAAATTTCTCTTGATCCGCGGCTGACACCGGCACAGAATGCCCAGCGATATTATAAACGGTATAACAAAGCCAAAACTGCTGAATCAGAGCTTTCCCGCCAAATAAACCTGGCGGAAAGTGAACTGGAATATCTGAAATCCGTTTTAGATGCCATAGATAAGGCTGAATCGGAAACAGATCTTATGGAAATCCGTGCGGAGCTGTATCAAAGCGGTTATGCATCACGAATGAAGCAATACAAAGAGCAAAAGGTAAAAAAATCAAAGCCGCTTGTCTTTCATACGACAAACGGCTTTAAGGTGCTGTGTGGAAAAAATAACCTGCAAAATGAGTACATTACGCATAAATTAGCGTCGAAAAACGATATCTGGTTTCATGTAAAGAATCTCCCCGGTTCTCATGTTGTTATGTTCTGCGGAGATTCTGAGGAAGACCCGCCTGAAACAGACTTTACAGAGGCAGCCGTAATTGCGGCGTTTTACTCTAAAGCGTCTGAGGCCAAACACGTCCCGGTTGATTATACTCAGGTACGAAACCTGAAGAAACCGGCCGGCGCCAAGCCCGGTATGGTGATTTACCATACCAACTGGACCGCCTATGTCACGCCGAATCGCGAGATTGTTGACCATTTGCGGATTGTGCAGTAAATTGGTATAAATATGCATTAAGTATCTTTGATAAACGTAACAGTTTTCTTATCAGCTGTGTCCATAACAGAGATAAATGTTTTGCCCACGTTTAAATAGACCGTTGAACCGTCATCATACGAAAAGGCAATCGGACTGTCCATATCAGATTTTTCCCACAGAATCGGCAGATATTTTCCCCGTGTAATCAGATATCCGGTACCGCTACCTGTCGTATCTATTGTAATATGATTATAACTGTCGGCCGTATACGTAAATGGACAAAATAAAATAATTACATTATCAAATGCAAGCTGTTCGCCGGTTGCACCATCCACATGCGGCTTTCCGTTTTGTGACCGTAGATATTTATACTCCTGAGTGTCATAAGTAAAAACAGCCGATTGTGAGGCTGAATAGGTTGTTGTGATTTCAGTAGCTTCTCCCCCCTTATCGAGCGTCACTGTGTTGTCAGCGGAAATAAAGTGCAGCGGGCTTTCGAATCCGTCGTCTATCTGTGTCCGGATTTTTTTGTATGCAATGGCCTCTGCTATACTTTCACCTTTTATCATAAGTGTATGTTCGTACCGCATTGTTTTCAAACGCTCCGGATCCCTGTAAAAGTATTGCGTTACAGCGCCGCCGTTTACCCCGTCAATATTGTCCACCTGACGGCTTTGAAGCTGTGTATATGCTTCGCTGCTGCCGCCGGCATGCACATATATCGCATCATGATTGGCGGCGAAATCAAGATAATACTCACGAGACGAACGCACCGATCCGATGACATCTACAGAAGAGCCTTCTGAATACAATGCAAGCAGCCGTGTTAAGCCGCCTTCCACTTCGCATTCATAAATAACGTCTGCGTCGGCAATTCCTACCTGCGGCAATGCAGCGCTTATATTATTGAGCATAACGGATACCGGGCGCTGTAACAACAGAGTTTCGTCGCATGGAAGACCGGTCAGCGGATTGCGGGGACCTTCGTCCGGCTCTGGCAGATTTGTTTCCTCGTTTGTATCTTCATGTGATGAATCGGTAATATTTGACATATCAGAATCAAGGTTGCCTCCCGTTTGACTGGCACAGCCGACAGCCAGAAGTATAAGAAATGCAAACAAAAAAAGCAGAAGCTGTTTCGGCCGCAAAATTTTATGTATAATTCGATTCATAAAAAACACCTTTCTTTTTTAAATTTCTAACGTTGTAAGAAATTTATTATTCTATTGAATATCAAAACGCCTTCGGAAATAATAAATTTTATATTTAAAAATATACTAACTATGTTTTATTTTTAAATATAATCTACATTACTTACCCTGATTATACAAAAATTCAATTTTATGTAAGCTTCAATAGACCTCTATTTGGTAGACCGGTTTGTTCTATAAACTCTTTGCTACCCGGATTTTCTGCATACCATTTGTGGTATTTACGATCTATAATCACTATACGGCCTGACAAAAACAGAAAACGGTGAACCTCCAGCGATGGATAAAAGAAATGCTGAAACCTTAACGTTTTCTGTGCATCGGCAAACTGTTTTTTTATTTCTCCGGATGCTTCGTCGCTTATGTTATCTTCGGGATCTCGAGGCAGAAAGGCAGGTAGGGCTCCAGATTCGTGCAGATAAAAATCAAAGGAAAGAGCACTGACCAGCTTTTGTTTCTCCTCTTGTGTTCTACAAAGCTCCAAACCGAAGACATATAGCAGTTCATAAGCCTTGCGCTGTGATAGCTGAGAAAGGGACAACCCGGGGTACATTGTTTCAAATGTTTTATTTAACGCGCAATAAAAGGAAAAGGGTGAGTGTACAAGCGATATAAGAAACGCCACGGCGGCTTCAAAGTTTCCGCTGTTGAAGCGGTCTAATGTTTCAGCTATGGCCTCCAGACGACATATTTCTTCATAGGATAATACGTCGGATTTTAATACCGTATAAGGCGGATCGGGCAGGAAAGAATATCCATGCCGATCCGCTTCGCTGCGGATCGGGGTACCGCGAAGCAGCTTAAGAAAGCCAAGCTGCAGCTTATGACAACAGGGATATACATCGTCAAAGGATTGGGAAATCCGCTCAAAGCTCTCGTGAGGAAGCCCGCAGATAAGATCTGCATGAACGTGGATATTCCCCAACGCTTTCAATTGCGCAAGGCGTTTCAATACAAGGTCTGTTTTTTGAGGGCGTTTAACACTTTGAAGTGCAGGGGCATAAGTGCTCTGAACCCCAACCTCTATCTGTATCTTCCCTGCCGGATACCTTTTTAATATTTCAAGGGTTTCGTCGTCCAGAAGCTCAGCGCAGATTTCAAAATGATAGGTTTTAGTATAAATTGGACTTAGCAGCGCTTTCAAAATATTTTTTGTGCGTAAAGGATCGAAATTAAAAGTTCTGTCAACAAACTTCACCGCGGTGAATTCTGTCTGCATTTTTTCAAATACCAAAAGATCTTCCGCCACTTTTTTTGCACTTTTCGCCCGAACTCCGGTAGTTCCGCCGGACAAACAGTAGGCACACTGAAAAGGACATCCGCGCGAGGATTCATAATATAAAAGCCGGCCGCTAAGTTCCTCTGTGATTTCATAACAGATTCCAGACTGTTCAAAAGTTTTCCACGGCGTTCCGTGTATGAT
>CAKTAA010000058.1 GCA_934526185.1 uncultured Eubacteriales bacterium
CCGCAAGCTACTCCCTTTTATCAGCTAAAGAGGCGAAACTGCGGTGTATAGCATTCTACAGTTTTATTATAATAAAACTGTAGACCATGAATATTATACCATACTCACCACATTTTGGCAATAGTTTTTATGAATATAAATCATATTATGAATTTATCAAAACTCGCCTTTCGCTCCTTTGCATTTTAATTGTCTCAAATACGCCTTTTGCTTATTCGTAATTCGGTTGCTCTCAAGCGCCTTTTGTATGGTTTTGTTGTGTGTCCATGGTTCCAGACAGCAGCGCTCAATATACGGCAGCGCTGCGTTATACTGCTTTGCCAACGCCGTGGCGAAATACCAAGCTATCATCATTTTAACATAATATTCTTCTGACATTATAGATGCAACGCTGTTCAGATATTCCGGTTTAAAAGCATCGTCCAAATAGAAGCGCAGCAGCATGCCGATACCAAACCGAACAGTATATGTATGCTCAGAGTTAAGCCATGCTGCGATCCTATCGGCCAGCTCCGGCAAATGTTTTCTAAAAATTTTCGGTGACATCATGTCACAAGTAGCCCAATTATCTATGTATGGTAAGAATGCTTCGACAGCGGCAACGGCCTGAGAATACTCCCGTATGCCTTCAATCAGAAAAGCATGCAGATTGTTTTCCTCATAATAGATATGCGGCAGATGGTTAAGGAAGAATGAACAATCTTCTGTTTCAGACAGCTTTTTTGCGTAGCTCCTTAATTGCGGCGTTCGGACGCCAAGGACAGTTTCCGGTTTTACCGTAGGCATTAGTCCGCACTGAAATTCGCGGTATTTCAAATCCTGCATTTCAATCAGATGCGACCTAATTTTTTCGATGATATCTTTTTCGGCCATTTATACACTCCGTTCCTAGCTGTTATTATTCGGATAGAACCGATTCTTCTTCATTTTCTTTTCTGAGAGCCGTCCGAACGGTCAAATTTTCTGCTCTGTTTCAGCTTGGCAACCAACACAGCCGAAAGCAGAATCAGTAGGACAGCCCCGGGAACAGCGGCTGCCAAAATGACTTTCGTCGTTTTTTCCTTGCCTTGTTCCGAAAATGCCTGTGCGGATTCTCTATGCAGTTCTGTCACCGGTTTCTTCTCCGTTTCAATTTCTACAGTCGCAGGTATCTGGGTTACTGGTTCTGTATACGCCTCCGATTCCTTTTGTGTGTATGTTTCAATATTTTCAAAAAAATCGCCGCCCCCTTGATCGTACCCCACCGAGGTCTGGTACAATCCGTACAGGCAAGGCGAATATACGCTGATTTGAGCGGCAGTCAGAACCGGACTGCTCTGTGTTCCGTTCAGCCACTTATTAAACCACGTCCAATGCTACGATTTATGATGTGAGAATCCCTCCTGCGTCATCTGAAATGCTGTTTTTCCGCCGAATTTTTCAAGCGGCACATCCCAATTCATGACAATTGCATTTTCGGGATACAGATGCAGATAGGTTTTCAGCGGCCCCCATGCTCCATACATTTGAGCGCTTTCCGGATAGATATTGATATCATTGCACACAAGCAGCGCGTCTCTGAGCGCCGATGTGCAAAGTATATGTGTCCCATGGCCGTATTCGCCGTTTATATCATGAGAGACAACAACCAGCGGTTGAAACCGGCGCAGATTTTCGGTAATATATTCGACAAAATCCGTATACGTATATCCATATTCTCCATATAACACCAGCGCCTCCTCCAAGGATTCTGAATATAGATCAGGAAAATCCGGTATCACTGGATAGTTTCTTACGCCAACCGTCCAAAGACCTTCCAATAACTCATGAGGTCTGTCGTGCGTATTATAAAAATGGCTGTTCAGATAAACCACTTGAACCTTATATCCTCGTTCACCGGCGTAATACGGCAAAACACCCGCAAAAAAAAGCTGTTCATCATCCGAATGCGAGGAAAGCAGAAGCAGATCAGCGCGCTCACACGGCGGACTCCATTTTTGTACCCATTCGGGCACCTCTCCTTCAGAAAATACATAAATTTCGTCAATAGAGATACCAGTCGGAAAATCCAAGCGTACTTCTTTCAATGTCCGTCCGAAAATATCGGCCATGTCAATATATTCATGGAGGAAACCATTCTGTCCGCAGGTAAACGTTGCTCCGGTTTCCATATCCGTTATTTGCCATACCGTTGGAATCCGGTCAAAGATCAAATACAGCGAACCGATGTCTGTGCCGCACACTATTGCAACTGTTCCATCTGACACCGTTGCTGTATATGTCCTGTCATCGCCGTCAGTAAGCAGAACAGGTGTATAAAAGCCATTCGTGGTTATTTGTGAAAGTTCGGTTATATTTTCCGCTGTCATCTCCACGTCAGAAGCCGCCGCCGATAAGTACAGCAAAAGAAACAGTACGGGTATTATAATGATTTTCAAAGCCATTTGACTATACCTCATAACAATTTCCTTTCTGATTTATGATATCTGTCAATTACAACTTCCACATTACCGTTTCCGGCAGATCTGCGGGTGGCGGCAGCATGCGCTTTTGCTCATATAATTATATTTTATCACGTTCACACGAAAAAAACAAGAGCGCAAATTCTTTTCATAATTCTGTTCTTCACTATATACAATGTATGATTTATGCTGACCGAAAAAATACCGAAACACAATCTTGTGTTTCGGTATTTTTATTTGTTACTAAATCGAAATGCTTCTAAAACAATGATTCAATTGTAAATATTCCTAATTACTTTTGAATCATTTTTGCAATTTCATCGCCAAAGTTTTCTTCTCTCTTCTGCAGACCTTCACCCTTTTCATATCTGACAAAGCTTGTCACCTTGATGGAACCGCCAAATTCTTTTGCCGTAGCTTCCACATACTGGCCAACCTTTAAAGAATCATCTTTAACATATCCCTGTTCCATCAGGCAATTCTGTTCATAAAACTTTCCGATTCTGCCGTTTACCATCTTTTCAATAATTTGTTCCGGTTTTTTACTGTTGGACGGATCGTTTTTGATCTGCGTCATCAGAATTTGCTTTTCCTCTTCAATTACCGCTGCGGGTACAGATTCTTTGTTCAGATACTGTACGGGAAGCGCAGCAACCTGCAATGCGATATTTTTGGAGAACTCAGCAAAACCGGGATTCGTTTTTGCGTTATCATCTGCGTCAAAAGTTACAATAACGCCGATGGATCCCTTACCGTGAATATATGAGCTGAGGACTCCTTCGATGATTTCAAAGCGGCGAACGCTCATATTCTCACCGATTGTAAAAATCATATCCTTCATTTTTGCTTCAACCGTCATATCGCTATCAGCATATTTGCTGGCCATCAAGGCGGCAACGTCAGCAGGACGATTCTTGAGAATCGTTTCCAGCAGCGTTTTCACAAAATCCTTAAAGGTATCATTCTTTGCAACAAAGTCCGTCTCGCTGTTGACCTCAATAATAGCAGCCGCATCATTTTCAACTAAAATATCTACGACACCTTCCGCTGCAATACGATCGGCCTTTTTTGCTGCTACCGCCAGTCCTCTTTCCCGAAGAACCTTAACCGCTTCATCCATATTTCCGTCAGCTTCAACAAGAGCCTTTTTGCACTCCATCATGCCGCAGCCGGTTTTTGCGCGGAGAGCCGCGACATCTTTTGCCGAAATACTAGCCATATTCTATTTTCCCTTCCTGTTTTTGAACAGCCGCAAACAGGAACAATCCTTTCTTGAATTTCTTTAAAGAAGATACGTCTTACATATCTCCGCTTTCTTGTCTTCCGTTCAATCTTGGACTTTTATTCAGCAGCAGCCGCCTCTGCAGGAGCCTCCGCTCCTTCTGCAGTTTCAGCCGTCTCCTCCATCTGTTCTCCCTGACGGCCCTCGATCACAGCATCAGCCAACACAGAGGAAATCAATTTAATTGCACGAATAGCATCATCATTTCCGGGAATGATATAGTCTGCGTCATCTGGATCGCAGTTGGTATCAACAATAGCAATAACCGGGATTCCCAGTTTCTTTGCTTCTGCAACAGCGTTTTTCTCTTTCTTGGGGTCCACAATAAAAATGGCGGACGGCAATGTGCTCATTGTTTTAATACCGCCGAGATTTTTCTGCAAATCGTTGATTTCTTTCACCAGCGCAGCGGCCTCTTTTTTAGGCAGCAGATCAAATGTGCCGTCATCGCGCATCTTCTCGAGATTGTTCAGACGGGCAATGGACTTTTTGATGGTCTGGAAATTGGTCATCATGCCGCCCGGCCATCTTACATTTACAAAATACATACCGCAGCGCTGCGCTTCCTCGCGGATGGCATCCGCAGCCTGCTTTTTTGTACCTACAAAAAGCAGTGTGCCGCCCTCTGCGGCCATATCCCGTACAAACATGTAAGCTTCTTCAAATTTCTTAACAGTTTTCTGTAGGTCAATGATATAAATACCATTACGCTCTGTAAAAATATACTCTGCCATCTTTGGGTTCCACCTTCTTGTGTGGTGGCCGAAATGAACGCCTGCTTCAAGCAATTGTTTAATGGATATTATTGACATATAACATGTCCTCCTTTTGGTTGTTCCACCATAGCGTTCACCAGTGCGAAAACCGGTTTTCCGGCACCCTCCGCAACTACTCCGCTATGTGTGTAATATTTTATGCAATTTATAAATTGCATTCTGGTGTATTATACCATAAAAACACAATAAGTGCAACCGTGTTGCACTTATTCACATTTTTTTTACATTTATGAAAATAACTCAGATAAGAAAGCTCAGTACCTTCTCCCTATTGGCAAATGCGGCGCAGTCATTTTGTACTCATTATAACAACGGCAGGGCCTTCAAAAGAATCCTCTCTTTTTTTTCTCCCGTTCACTTTCTCCCCTGCCGCAAACTCGACACTCTTCAATATTGATGTTGACCAAAATAACATCGTCACCGATTCTCTCAATCCGATCCCATGGGACCATGACTTCCTCTCCTTTTCCGATAGAAAAGCATTTGCCGTCATCCATGAATACAACAAGCGATACCACACGCCCGCAGCTCACATCAATTTCGACGTCATCAACAAAGCCCAGACGTCTTCCATCACAAATATTGATAACCTCTTTGTCCCGAAGCTTTTTAATACATACACAGCAGCTCATATTCCTCCCGTCAGGATTTTTCCCGACTAACCTTTCCAGTTCTTAATTTCCCAAAGGGCACAACACCGTCTGATTCTCTTTACTACATTATATATGCCAATCAAATAAACGTTATAACTTTAAATCCGAACCTGTTTACCGTTTTTACATAATATTCTCTATTCGACGGTCATTATATTTCCTCGATGCTATAATAAAAACGCGCAAAAGATGCTTTTGCGCGTAAATTTTCCATAAAGAAGAGTGTCTCCGTGTGAATTTGAATCCACAGCAGATTCGATACCGTTCAGGTCAGAATGATCAGGAATATAGTTTTTGTATTCTTTGTGCGGCCTCAAAAGCGTTTTCGCGGCTGCCAAAAGATGTCAGTCGGAAATATCCCTCGCCCTGTTCGCCGAAACCGGCACCGGGTGTACCTACCACCTGAATTTCGGCAAGCAGCTTGTCAAAATACGTCCATGACGGCATTCCGCCCGGGCAGCGCATCCATACATACGGTGAATTTTTTCCGCCGATATATGAAATATTCGCTCCGTCAAGTGCCTGCATTAGAATTCTCGCATTTTCCTTATAATATTCAACCAGTTTTCTGGACTGTGCCTGCCCTTCCTCCGTAAAATGCGCCTCTGCTCCTTTCTGAACTATGTAGGAAACTCCGTTGAACTTGGTAGTTTGACGTCTCAGCCACATCTTATTTAATGACATCTCTCCGCAGCCCAACAATGCGTGCGGTACTACGGTATAACCGAGACGCGTTCCCGTAAAGCCGGCGGACTTGGATAAAGAACAGAACTCCACAGCGCATTGCTCCGCACCCTTTATCTCATAGATACTATGCGGGCAGTTTCTGTCAGAAATAAATGCTTCATATGCCGCGTCAAACAGGATAAGCGCATTTTGTTCCAAGGCAAACGATACCCACTCTGAAAGCTGCTCACGCGAATATACCGCTCCTGTCGGATTATTGGGTGAACACAGATAAACAATATCCACATTTTTATCCGTCAATTCACAAGGCATCGGCAGGCATCCGTTTTCCGATGTCGCTTTCATATATACAATTTTCCGTCCGTCCATAACATTTGTGTCAACATATACGGGATAGACAGGATCCGGAATCAGCACGACATTATCAGCAGAAAACAGATCAAGGATGTTCCCCAAATCGCTTTTCGCACCGTCGCTGATAAAAATTTCATCCGGCTGGAGTAGCACACCGTATCCCTCGTAATACTTCTGTATGGATTCCCGCAGAAATCCATACCCCTGCTCCGGACCGTATCCGCGGAAAGTCTCGGCTATCGACATCTCTTCGACAGCTCTGTGCATCGCCTCAATGACCACTGGCGTCAGCGGCTGTGTAACATCCCCAATTCCCAAGCTGATGATTTTCTGATCCGGATGCTCCGACCGGTATAAGGATACCTTCTGCGCAACCGTAGAAAAAAGATAACTGCTCTTGAGCTTCAAATAGTTTTCATTGAATTTCATTAAAACCGCTCTCCCTCATTCATTATGTATATATCCGACTTTGCTTTCAGCGCCGCACAGCGAATTGCTGATTCGATCATATCTCCACAAAGCCCCGGAAAACCTCCTTCGCTTCTCCGCACATCATCACCGTTTCCTCGGTGTAAACAATTGACAAATCACCGCCGCGCAAATGAACTGTAATTTCTTCTCCGGCGCTGCACAGGCCGTTTTTCACCGCCGCCGATACCGAGGCGCACGCCCCCGTTCCGCACGCCCAGGTTTCTCCGCTGCCGCGTTCCCAAACACGCATTTGCAGCACGTTTTCCGACACTTTTTTTACAAATTCTACGTTGACCTTTTCCGGAAAAATCGGTTCATTTTCAATTGAACTTCCGATTCCCGAAACATCATAAAGTTCTAAATCTGTTTCTTTATCCAGAAACAGCACCGCATGCGGATTCCCCATCGAAACGCATGTGATTTTCCTTTTTTCACCGCCTACCGTCACTTCACGCGCAATAACAGCATCCCCCTCCAAGGCGACGGGAAGCGATTGCGGAAAAAAAGACGCGGGGCCCATATCTACACGGACTGCTTTGACCTCAGACGCCCCCTCGGGTACCAAAACCTCCAGCTTTTTGATGCCGGACAGTGTTTCAACCGTCATGTTTCTGCTGCGCACAATGCCGTTGTCATAAACGTATTTGGCCACGCATCGGATGGCGTTGCCGCACATTTTGCCTTCGGAGCCATCAATATTAAACATTCGCATTCGGACATCTGCACAGTCAGACGGACAAATCAAAACAATGCCGTCTCCGCCGATGCCGAAATGCCGGTCGGAAAGTGTGACGGCAGCCTTTTCCGGTAAATCGAAAGCTTCTTTCAGACAATCAAAATAAATATAATCGTTTCCACATCCATGCATTTTCACAAATGATCTTACCATATGCTGCCCCCGTTCCATTATAGATAACTAACCTAAAAAAAGTATACCACAGCCGTAAAAAAATGTAAAGAGACATATATACAGTATGATTTACAATTTTCAAGATGAAATGAAAATAAAATATGGCAATTTGATATGCGTCCTAAAATGATTCACAGAAAAAGGGCGTTCTGTTTGGTACAGAATGCCCTTTTTCATCCGCCAGTGTGAACTGCTTTATCCTTTAGAGGCTGATGCCGTCAGTACGCCGTTTTGCATATCCACCGTAAGCAAGGTCTCGGGTTCCAAATCCTCTCCTATCATTTTTCTGGCCAGAAGCGTTTCTACGCGCGACTGAAGGAAGCGCTTCAAAGGCCGTGCGCCGTATACCGGATCGTACCCCTGTTCAATGATATAATCTTTCGCGGCTTTTGTCACATTGATATGAAGCTGTCTTTCTGTCAGCCGTTTTTCCAGATCTGCTATCAGCAAATCCACAATACCGTAAATATTTTCTCTGGTCAGCGGTTTATAGAAAACAATCTCATCCAAGCGGTTGAGAAATTCCGGGCGGAAGCTGCGTTTGAGCAGCAGCGATACACTTTCGCGCGCCTGCGCACTGATTTCTCCGCTGTTTTCAATCCCGTCCAGTATGATGTCAGAGCCTAAATTTGAAGTCATAATGATAATGGTGTTTTTGAAGTCAACAGTTCGTCCCTGACTGTCTGTGATTCTGCCGTCATCCAGTACCTGCAGGAGCACATTGAAAACATCCGGGTGCGCTTTTTCCACTTCGTCAAACAGGACAACCGCATACGGTTTTCTTCTCACAGCCTCCGTTAACTGTCCTCCCTCGTCGTAGCCGATATATCCGGGAGGTGCTCCTATCAGACGCGACACCGAATACTTTTCCATGTATTCACTCATGTCGATCCGCACCATATTGTGCTCGTCGTCAAACAACGCCTGAGCCAGCGCCTTTGCCAGCTCTGTTTTACCGACGCCCGTCGGTCCCAAAAACAGGAAGGAACCTATCGGCCTCTTGGGATCCTGAATACCGGCGCGGGAACGAAGTATCGCATCACATACCTTCTCCACAGCTTCGTCCTGTCCGATGACACGGCCGTGCAGCGTATCGTCCAAATGGAGCAGCTTCTCTCTCTCCCCTTCCATGAGTTTGGATACCGGAATGCCCGTCCATCTCGCTACAATCCGTGCGATTTCCTCCTCGGTTACGCGATCGCGCAGCAGTGTATTTTTACTCTTGTCCGCTTGCTCCTCCTGCTCCGCCAGCTCCTTTTGAAGCTGCGGCAGTCTTCCGTATTTCAGCTCTGCTGCGCGGCCCAGATCATACTCATTCTGAGCACGTTCGATCTGTGCGTTTGTTTGTTCAATTTCTTCTCGGAGTTTCTGTACCTTTTCGATCGACTGCTTTTCGTTTTCCCACTTTGCTTTCATAGAGGTAAAACGATCGCGGTCGTTCGCCAGCTCCTCTTGAATCTGATGCAGATGCTCCTCTGACAGCTTATCCTTTTCCTTTTTCAGTGCTGCCTCTTCGATTTCCAACTGCATGATTTTGTGCGAAATTTCATCCATTTCCGTCGGCATGCTGTCAATTTCAGTTTTGATAAGCGCACATGCTTCGTCTACAAGGTCAATAGCCTTGTCCGGCAAAAATCGATCGGAGATATACCTGTTGGACAGCATTGCCGCAGCGATCAGAGCCTGGTCCTGAATTTTTACGCCGTGATATACTTCATAACGCTCCTTCAGGCCCCGAAGAATCGATATGGTATCCTCTACTGTCGGTTCATCTACCATAACCGGCTGGAAACGCCGTTCCAACGCCGCATCCTTTTCGATATACTGTCGGTATTCATTCAGCGTTGTCGCTCCGATACAGTGCAGCTCACCACGCGCAAGCATAGGCTTCAGCAGGTTGCCTGCATCCATTGCGCCGTCGCTTTTTCCGGCGCCGACTATGGTGTGAAGCTCATCAATAAAGAGAATGATATTTCCGTCGCTTTCCTTGACCTCATTCAAAACAGCCTTCAGCCGCTCTTCAAACTCGCCGCGGAATTTAGCGCCGGCAATCAGCGCACCCATATCCAATGAAAACAACTTCCTGTTTTTCAGGTTGTCCGGTACATCTCCTCGGACAATCCGAAGCGCCAAACCTTCGGCAATTGCGGTTTTTCCGACTCCTGGCTCACCTATCAGACAAGGGTTGTTCTTCGTTTTCCGTGACAGAATTCTGATAACATTTCGAATCTCGTCATCCCGGCCGATAACGGGATCCAATTTCTGCTGACGTGCCAGCTCTACAAGATCCTGTCCGTATTTGTTCAGTACATCATAGGTTCCCTCCGGATTGTCTGTCGTCACGTGCTGATTTCCTCTCACCAGCTTCAATGCTTTCTGAAAGCTTTCCTTTGTGACACCTGCGTCCGTTAAAATCCGCTTGACATTCTCCTGGGGCTTTTGCAGAAGTCCAAGCATGATATGTTCAACAGAAACAAAATCATCCTTCATTTTTTCAGACTGATGCTCCGCCTCCGTCAGTGCCTGCTCGACGTCACGCGATATATAGATTTTATCCGGTTCCATTCCGCCTCCGCTTACTTTCGGCAGACGGTCAATTGCCTGACGGAGAGCTGCGGCAATAGCCTCTGGTGAAGCGCCGGCCTTGCGGAACAGTTCCGCTATCAGGCCGTTTTGCTGCTCTGTCAGTGCCAACAGCAGATGCTCCTGCCCCATTTGCTGGTTGCCGTTCGCTACAGTTGCACTTTGTGCAGCCTGAACGGCTTCAATGCTTTTTTGTGTAAATTTCTGTAGATTCATATAGCCTTCCCGCCCCTTGACAAAGGGGTTAATCCTTTCTTTTTCATTTTCATTCTATGTGCCTGTTCTCTTATTTTGCCGCTATACCGGATTCTCACAGCAGCCAATATATTCTCTATAAATGCGTTCCGTTTCGGCGGCTGCCAAGCCCGGATCGTTGAGTTGATAGAAAAACGCTTTCATTGCGGAATCAAAAGCGCTGATATAAGAGGATATCGCCTCTGCCAGCAGTACCGAAGCATTTTCCGTCTCTTCACGCGGCAATTGTATGTTCAACTTTTTTATAAATTTTCCGTCTTCCAGCATACTTTCCGCCTCCGGACGGTAACTGTGTTCTATTTTCAGCCAAAGCTTAAAAAATTGCAGAACATAAAGTCCGAGCGTACTGTTTTGTGTGCGCAGAGAAACACGAATCTCTCCGGCGGCCGGAGTTGTCTGCCTATACAGTTCAACGCTGTATCGAACGGTCGGATTGTACTTGAACGCCAAAGCCGAACGCATTTGAAGAACCGAATCCGAAGGCTGAGCCAATATTTGGAAAACATCCCCCTGCGACATGAGTAATTCAAGCTGTCGGAAGATCTGCTGCATTCGTTTTTCAGGCGTTACATAAGAGACATATTCCGCAAGTATCTGATTTATCATATTGGAACGATTGGTATTCATGGAATGTGCCAGCCGGTCAATGGCTGCAACAACGTTTTCTGACAGAATAAGTGAATATAAATTTTTTTGCATTTTTAACCGTCCTCTCTACGCTTTGTTATAAAAAATACAGAGTTCAATACCTATGCTTGTAATGACGAAAAGTTACTATTGAAATTATGCCGTCTTCATCATTATTTATTCTAAAATATGTTGCAGAACCTGTCTCCTAACCATCTATGCCTTTTTTAATAGCTGAGTTTATTGTATCATATATTATATAACTTGTCAATACATTTATATAATTTTTATATAAAGTTTTTTATTACATAATTGCTCAGGTGCAAGACCGCTTGCCACTTTTCAGAAAATATGCTATAATGTGCATGGCGTTTATACTCATCGTCTGACAACCACTGTCTGCCATGCACCGCAGTTTCAGTTTTCTGAAACTGCCGAGGCTTCCGTCGGATAATATTCATGGCGTTTATACTCATCGTCTGACAACCACTGTCTGCCATGCACCGCAGTTTCAGCTTTCTGAAACTGCCGAGGCTTCCGTCGGATAATATTCATGGCGTTCATACCCATCGTCTGACAACCACTGTCTGCCATGCACCGCAGTTTCAGTTTTCTGAAACTGCCGAGGCTTCCGTCGGATAATATTCATGGCGTTTATACTCATCGTCTGACAACTACTGTCTGCCATGCACCGCAGTTTCAGCTTTCTGAAACTGCCGAGGCTTCCGTCGGATGATCGTGGCGATCATTTTCATCCTCATTAGAAATAGTATTACTGAAATCGGATTCTTACAAATGTTGAATGAAGGGAATGGTTTTCATTATGGATTCCCTGCTGGAATATATACAATCTCCGGCAGATGTCAAACGTCTGCCGGAGGAGCAGATTCCGCTGCTGCTTGACGAACTGCGGGATTTCCTTATCCGCAGTGTGACGGAGACCGGCGGGCATCTTGCTTCCAATCTCGGCGTTGTGGAGCTGTCTGTTGCGCTTCACCGTGTTTTTGATTCGCCGGTAGACAAAATTATTTGGGACGTCGGCCATCAGTGCTATGTCCATAAAATTTTGACAGGAAGACGCGAATGCTTTTCGACATTGAGACAAAACGGAGGCCTTTCGGGATTTACCAAACGTTCGGAAAGTCCGCATGATCCTTTCGGCGCGGGGCACAGCAGCACCTCTGTTTCCGCAGCGCTCGGAATTGCCATGGCCAACCGAATGGCAGGCAATCCGTCGTATACGATTGCCGTTGTTGGAGACGGCGCTTTTACCGGCGGTTTGATTCATGAAGCACTTAACAACTGTGAAAAAGATTTGCGTCTGATCATCATTCTTAACGAAAATGAAATGTCGATTTCACCCAATACAGGATCATTTGCAGACCATCTGGCAAAAATCCGTACCAACGAGAAGTATTTCGGCGCAAAGAGAATCGCGGTTGAAACCCTCCGGCGTATCCCTTTAATCGGAAGGCCCGCTCTTCGGGGCCTTAAAGCTGTCAAAGCAGCGGCCAAGCATTTAATTTACCATGACAATTATTTTGAAAGCATGGGACTTTATTATCTCGGACCGGCCGACGGAAACGATTATACACGACTGGAGCGGCTTCTCAAGGAAGCAAAGGCAGCGGGCGAAAGCGTTGTACTGCATATCAGGACGAAAAAGGGAAAGGGCTACGAGCCTGCCGAACAAAATCCTGACCTTTACCACGCAATTCCGCCGCGTCTGTTCCAAGCCGGGACGCCTCCGGCAGCGGTACTGCAAAAAGAGTCATACTCTTCATTTTTCGGAAAGACACTTGCGGAATACATGTCAGGCGACCGCAGTATATGTGCGGTCACCGCGGCTATGTCGGACGGCACAGGAATGAGCGATATTGCGAAGCAATACCCAGACCGCTTTTTCGATGTCGGCATTGCCGAAGGCCATGCGATGACATTCTGCGCCGGGCTTGCTGTCAGCGGCATGCGTCCTGTTTTCGCCGTATATTCCTCCTTTCTTCAACGGGCCTATGATAATCTTCTGCACGACGCTGCCCTGCAGAAGCTGCCTATTGTTATCTGTATCGATCGTGCGGGCTTGAACGCTTGCGACGGTCCCACGCACCACGGGATTTTTGATGTCGCCTTTCTCTCTCATATACCTAATGTTAAAATATTGGCACCGCTTTCCTACCAATCTCTTCAAAATGCTATGAAAGAAGCTATTTCCGACTCTTTTGCCGGTGTAACTGCCATACGGTATCCCAAAGGAGGAGAACTCTCCCTCATTCGGCAAGCATTTTTCGATAATAATCCGCCGCATTCCATTGCAAAACCTGATTTTCCTTCTGATAAAGCACCGGAGTATCTGATCCTAACTTACGGCAATATAGCAGAGGAGGCGCTAAAGGCAGAGGAACTGCTGAAGAAGGCAGGCGTATCAGCCGGAACCGTTTTGCTTGAAATGCTCAAACCGTATCAGACGGCAGCAGAGGCTGTTCTCCCCTTCCTTTCCGCAGCGGTCAAACATGTTTTATTTCTGGAAGAGGGGGTGCGCAGCGGAGGCGCCGGGATGAACCTCATAGAATGTCTGAGACATATGCCCCAATTCACGCATATTACCTTTCACCTGCTTGCTATTGATGACTCCTTCGCCTTTTCACAATCGGGAAAATCCATCTATGAAAGCTGCGGCATTTCTGCGGCAGATGTTTTCCGCGAGTTTTTGGGTATTTCTGAACGAAATACATAAAACAAAGCCACAGGGGCCATAAT
>CAKTAA010000059.1 GCA_934526185.1 uncultured Eubacteriales bacterium
GCCATATGAACGGCGTGTTCGAGCTTCTGGAAGCGTACATCGGCTGGTGCTTTCCGACCACCAATGTGGAATACATCTTTGAATCCGATAAGGTTGAATTTGCCGAAGGATTGAAGGACGAGCAGATACCGGTATTCGCCATGCGTGATATTTCCAGTGTTTCTCTACAGGGCGTAGGCGAGATTGACTGGAAGACGCAGAATAAGTTAAATTGTGGTTCCCTGTACGGTACAGGGCGCCCTGCACCGCATACGATAGAGGGATTGGCGGGTAATGCTTATACCGGCGGGGGCGGGAGCCAGCCGTGTCTGTCTAGCGAAAGCATCTATCAAAATGTAAAGGCCAATATTATTCAGCAGCTTGGCGCAGCCAATGATGCTGAACATGTCATAGGCGTTTCTCAGATGGACAATAACAATTACTGCAGATGCAGCGAGTGTTATAAGGTACTGCAGGAGGAGGGTGCTCCTTCCGGCGTTTGGATCCGTTTTCTAAACCGGCTGCTGGCCGAGCTGAAGCCAGATTACCCGAACCTGTATCTTCAGACGCTGGCTTACGCGCATACAAATGAGGCACCGAAGCTGACAAAACCGGACAGCAATATCATTGTGGAATATGCACCGTGGTGGGATTTCTGCTATAAACATGCGTTCAGTGATACAGGTTGTTCATACAATGTCAATGCTCAACGGCAGCTTGGTGAATGGACCCGGATTGCTAGCCGCGTATGGGTTTATGATTATTCTTTGAATGTCTCACATTTGATTGCTCCCTATATGAATTATGACGTTTTGCAGGCAAACGCTCAGTTTTTTGCGAAAAACGGTGTGGAGTGTTATTATGTGCAGGGACCGATCAACGGTACGCGCACGACAGGTTTCGAAAGCTTGAAGCAGTATCTGATAACCAAGCTGTTATGGGATCCGTACATGCCGGAGGAAGAATTTGAAGCGTATATTCACGAATTCTTTATCGCATATTACGGAGAAGGCGGGGTATATCTTGAGCAGTATTTTAATATTCTGCGCGACGGTTATCGGGAGATGACCACGGTGGATCATATTCATCCCTATACCTACCCGTTCCAGATGGTAAGGGTTATCGATTATATCAATTATGGCGACCAGATAGAGGAATGGTTTGAGAAGGCGGCTCTTGAGGCTGAAATGTCAGATCAGGTAACAAGAATTGAGCTGGAAAAGCTGTCCTTCACCTGGATGAAGCTTTCCGCTGAATATGACTATGTCTATACTTGGGGTGACGCAGAGACAAGAAAACAGTATGAGGAAGAAGTCACAGATATGTATAGGTCCATGCAAATGAAAGGCATTGCACCCGCTGAAGGATTTTCGATTGGCGGTACGTTCCGCCTTGATTATCCGCCAGCCATGTGGACATGGGCATACAGCAACGCTCCGGAAAAATGATGAATTGATATTAAGAAAATCGCTGAGTGAAAGCTCAGCGATTTTTTATAAAAACGGAATTTATTATTGACAAATACCTATTGGGCGTATATAATATAAATACCTGCATAGGGTATAAAGACGGAGATATCACCTTTGGCTAGGAAGCTTGCAGATACAGAAAGTCAAACAGCGGATTTTTTATTTTTGCCTAAACTGCGGAAAAGTTCTCTAATGAAACGGAAACGAGGAAAACGGAATGGAAAAAAAAGAAGTGTGCGGTTGCCATAAAAAAACAACGGAGCGTTCGGAGGCGGAGAAGAAAAAACTAATTCATCGTCTGAACCGTATCGAAGGACAAATACGGGGCATTCGCGGGATGATTGAACGGGATGCTTATTGTACGGATATTCTTATACAATCTGCGGCGGCAAATGCTGCTGTAAACGCTTTTAACAGAGATTTAATTGCCAATCACATCAAAGGCTGTGTAGTGTGTGATATCCGCGAGGGCAGGGATGAGGTGATAGACGAGCTTGTGGTGACGCTGCAAAAGCTGATGAAATAGGAAATATTTCAACACGATGCTCCGCTGCTGACAGCGGCGGAGCGCAAGGGCAGAAAAGGAAGAAACTGGGCTCCATCATTTTATGGCAGCTATTGCACATAAGGCAGCTTTTATTGAATGTGAAGCTGAAAATAAAACAAGCATGACTTTGAAATACTTCATGCTTGTTTTGCGGCTGTATTACTCTCGATTTTTCAACAGATAATCTTCAACAATTTTGCTGTCAATAAAAGGCATGATGGGAGCCAGTCCTTTGAGACCGTCCTTTTGCAGTACTTCTGCTGCCATAGTGTTGAGCACATGACTGCTGATAAACGGCGCTAACGGACGGAGCGTGTGAATGTCGCTTTCATTGTAGACTTGACGGGCGTATTCATCGATTTTAGAGGAACTCATAAAGGGTGCAATGCTTGTCAATGATGCGAGCTCTCCTGTATTCCGGTATAAAGCATCTGCCAGACTATCGACGACTGATTCACTGACGAAGGGGAGAATACCCGTCAAGTTGTCTAAATCGCCGGAGTCTTCGGCAATCTTCATTGCCTTTTCATCGATGATGCGTGTGCTGACAAAGGGAACAATTGCTGTAATGGCGTTGAGAGACTGATGCTTTTCAATCAAATGGAGCGCCAGACGATCGATGAATTCCTGACTGAGAAATGGCGCAACGGATGCCACTTCACTTATATTTACTTCATTGAAGTCTGTGCTAGCAAGCAGGGATTCTACCTGTACCTCATGTAAAATTGGTGCCATTTCTCTGATTTCTTCCATTTGAATGTTGGGAACCGGCTGATTCTTCAGAAGATTTTCTGCGATATCACTCATTTGCCTGTTGTCTAAAATGTCGTCAATGGAAACGCCCAAAAGCTCCGAAAGCTCACCGAGCTTTGAGATATCCGGCATATTGATGCCCCTTTCCCAATTGGAAACAGCCTGAAAGCTGATGCATAGACGATCTGCCAGTTCTGCCTGCGTCATTTGCGCAGACTGCCTCAGCCTGCAGATATTTGCTCCGATTCGTGCTGTGTCAAACATGGAACATTCTCCTTTTGATTTTATTGTTTTCAGGCTTTTAGAGCAGCATAAAGTTTATGCTCTTTTCTGCCTGTGTATTCATGATACTGCAAAATTTGCCTCTGTAACAGCAAGCCGTAGTTGAGCAGCCGAATAATATATTCAAGCGCTCGTTGAACGGGAACTAAGATATGATTCTGTTAGACCATGAAGCAAAAATGCTTGTCTGTAAGGGCATTTTTATGAAGCCGTCAATACTGCAGATGCCCAAAGTGAGGCTGACTGCGAATATTATACCATACTTACCGAAAGTCTGCATCAAAAGGATCCGGACAACACTTTTCGCCGAATCGGTTATACATCAGTGGAAATGTGGACAGAATAGTAACAACAGAATTCGTCTGCTGCTCTGAAAGAACTGTGTAAATTATAAGTGTTGAATACGCAAGATATCCGGCTGTGATGCGGACTTGGCGAAATACCGGAAAAGCAAAAGAGGGGGGATGGGAAGAAATGAAACAATACACAGTAACTGGGATGAGCTGTGCAGCATGCAGTGCCAGAGTGGAGAAGGCGGTATCAAAGGTTCCCGGGGTAACTTCCTGTTCAGTGAATCTGCTGACCAATTCCATGGGAGTGGAGGGGAGCGCAGCCGAGCAGGAAATTCTTGATGCAGTGGAGAAGGCTGGGTATGGGGCGTCTCCGAAAGAATTGAAAAATAACCGTCGGAACAAAGCGGCCGGAACAGAAGAACAGACGTTAAAGGACAGGGAAACGCCTGTGCTCACACGGCGTTTGCTTGCATCCCTTGTTTTTTTAATCATTCTCATGTATTTTTCTATGGGACATATGATGTGGGGGTGGCCGCTTCCAGCGTTCTTTGAAAACAATCCTGCATCACAGGGGCTGCTTCAGCTTCTGATGACTCTTTCCGTTATGGTGATAAATCAAAAGTTTTTTATCAGCGGATTTCAGAGCCTGTGGCGGCGTGCGCCGAACATGGATACTTTGGTTGCGCTCGGTTCCGCGGCTGCATTCGGCTACAGTCTTTTCGCGCTGTTTGCCGTAACCGATGCGCAGGCGAAGGGCAATATCAGTTCGGCCATGGCTTATCAGCATGAATTTTATTTTGAATCGGCTGCCATGATCCTAACGTTGATAACGGTGGGAAAAATGCTGGAGGCGCGTTCCAAGGGCCGAACCACAGACGCTCTGAAATCGCTTATGAAGCTGGCGCCGAAAACCGCCGTTCTGCTGCGGGATGGAAATGAAATTACACTTCCTGTCGATCAGGTGAAAAAAGGCGATATTTTTGTGGTTCGTCCGGGGGAAAACATACCGGTGGACGGCGTGGTGCTGGAGGGAAACAGCGCAGTTGACGAATCGGCGCTGACAGGAGAGAGTATTCCTTTGGATAAAGCGGAGGGGGATTCGGTTTCCGCTGCCACATTGAATCAATCGGGCTTTATCCGCTGTCAGGCTACCCGTGTCGGTGAGGACACGACGCTTTCGCAGATCATACAAATGGTCAGCGACGCTGCGGCGACCAAAGCGCCTATTGCCAAGATTGCCGATAAGGTTTCCGGCGTGTTCGTTCCTGTTGTCATCGGGATAGCAGCCGTGACCATAGCGGTATGGCTGATTGTCGGTCAGTCGGCAGGCTTTGCGCTTGCCCGCGGCATTTCCGTTCTTGTTATCAGTTGTCCCTGTGCGTTGGGCCTTGCGACACCGGTCGCTATTATGGTGGGAAACGGCGTGGGGGCTAAGAACGGAATTCTGTTTAAAACAGCGGTATCCCTTGAGGAAACGGGTAAGATTCAAATCGCGGCGCTGGACAAGACGGGAACCATTACCGCCGGAGAGCCGCGTGTGACGGATATTCTGCCGGTTCAGGGTGTTCCGGCATCAGAACTTCTGGAACTTGCATATACTCTGGAGCAGCAAAGTGAACATCCGCTTGCCCGCGCCATTCTGCGAGAGGGGGATAAGCAGGGAATAAAGGGAAGTGAAATTACTGAATTCCAAGCGCTGCCCGGAAACGGGTTGACCGCCAAGCTGGACGGCAGTGTGATTTGCGGCGGAAATTATACATTCGTCAGTACACAGATAACCGGTGAAATCAGTGAAATGAAAACAAAATCGGAACGGCTGGCGGAGGAAGGGAAAACGCCCCTGTTTTTCAGCCGGGACGGTATTTTGCGCGGTATTATCGCTGTAGCGGATGTCATAAAGGACGACAGTCCGGGGGCAATACAGGCGATGCAGAGCATGGGGATTCGTGTGGTCATGCTGACAGGCGACAATGAGCGGACAGCTAAGACCATCGGCGCTCAGGCGGGCGTCGACGATGTCATTGCCGATGTTCTGCCGGAGGGAAAGGAAAGCGTGATCCGTACCTTGCAGCACAACGGAAAGGTGGCTATGGTTGGTGACGGCATCAACGACGCACCGGCGCTTACAAGGGCGGACATCGGTATCGCTATCGGAGCGGGTACGGACGTGGCAATTGATGCGGCAGACGTGGTACTGATGAAGAGCCGGCTTTCCGATGTGCCTGCTGCTATACGCCTGAGCCGCGCTGCGCTGCGGAATATACACGAAAATCTGTTTTGGGCTTTCATCTATAATATCATTGGCATTCCGTTGGCAGCCGGTGTTTTTATTCCGCTTTTGGGGTGGCAGTTGAATCCCATGTTCGGCGCGGCGGCGATGAGTCTGTCCAGCTTCTGCGTAGTAACCAATGCACTTCGGCTGAATTTTTTTAGAATACATGATACGAGGCGGGATCGCAGAATAAGAAAAAAATATAAAAATGAAAAGGAGAAACAAGTCATGAAAAAAACATTGAAAATTGAGGGAATGATGTGCGGCCATTGCGAGGCGCGGGTAAAGAAAGCACTGGAAGCGATTGACGGTGTAGAGAAAGCTGAGGTCAGTCACGAAAAGGGAAGTGCCGTAGTGACGATGAAAACCCAAATTGCGGATGGGGCTTTGAAAAACGCAGTAGAAGCGCAGGATTATCGTGTAACCGAAATACACTGAGTCAGGATGACGCCCATATCAAGACAAACACCTGTCTGCTTTCCGGTAAAATCCTGAAGAATCTTATTATGCATATTTCGCGGGATTTGCGGGGCTTCTGTCGGTAGTGTCTGTACGCTCAATTCCTTGGTTGAAAAAATTGCTGCAAGCTTCATTTTATCTGTAATAGATGGAGTGAAAAGATTGGCTTGTAAAGTGAAAAGCGCTCCGCCTCTGTCTTTTGACGATGAGGGAGCGCTTTATTTATCAGACATCACAAAGTTAAGCTGAGTCAGTCATTTAAAGCCTGATTCAGGTCGGCAATGATATCGTCGATATGCTCGGTACCAATTGACAGGCGAATGGTATTCGGCCGGATGCCCTGCTCCGCCAGTTCTTCTTTGCTAAGCTGTGCATGCGTGGTGGTGGCCGGATGAATCACCAGACTTTTTACGTCAGCAACGTTGGCCAGCAGGGAAAAGATTTGCAGCTTGTCTATAAATTTGTGTGCTTCCCTGACGCCGCCTTTTATATGAAATGTAAATATTGAAGCGCCGCCGTTCGGGAAATACCTCCTATAGAGCTCGTGGTGCGGATGGTCTGGAAGCGAAGGATGATTTACGCTTTCAACCTTGGAATGCTGGGAGAGAAAATTTACGACTTTCAGTGTATTTTCCACATGACGCTCCACGCGGAGCGAGAGGGTTTCGAGTCCCTGCAAAAAAAGAAAGGCATGAAGGGGAGCAAGTGTCGCGCCGGTATCGCGCAGGAGAATAGCCCGGATTCTGGTCAGAAAGGCTGCGGGACCGACAGCTTTGGTAAAACTAAGTCCGTGATAGCTCGGACTGGGTTCCACGATGGATGGAAACTTACCGCTGCTTTCCCAATCGAATCTGCCGCTGTCAACGATAACCCCACCGATCGCGGTGCCGTGACCGCAGATGAATTTGGAGGCGGAGTGTACAACAATATCCGCTCCGTGTTCAATCGGACGGATCAAAAACGGAGTGGCAAAGGTTGAATCAACCACCAGAGGAATGCCGCGACTATGTGCAATGGCGGCAACCTTGTCAATATCGATTAGCGAAGCGTTTGGATTGCCGATGGTTTCAATAAACAGAGCCCTTGTTTTGTTGTTTATTGCATTTTCAAAGGCGTTTGGTTCATCAGGATCTACGAAAGTCGTCGTAATGCCGTAGTGCGGCAATGTATGGGCCAATAGGTTATAGGTTCCACCGTAAATGGTTTTCGCCGCAACGATATTGTCGCCGGCTTCTGCAAGATTTATCAGTGTGTAGGTAACCGCCGCTGCTCCGGACGCGACACCGAGCGCAGCGACACCGTTTTCCAACGCCGCCATGCGCGTTTCAAAGGTTTCGACCGTGGAATTCGTCAGCCGACCATAAATATTACCGCTGTCCGTCAGACTGAAGCGTGCAGCCGCATGCTCGGAGTTTTTAAACACATAAGATGTTGTCTGGTAGATCGGAACAGCTCTTGCATCAGTAGCCGGATCCGGAGTTTCCTGTCCTGCATGAAGCTGCAGGGTTTCAAATTTATAATTATCATATACATAACGCATGAAAGAAACACCGCTTTCTATATTTGTTGTTTTCTCTGGTATATTCAAGCTTCCTTTCCTGTCGTCCCCAAGGGCTTGTGAAACTTGAATTTCTTGGCGGGGATACCAAAATCAAAAACACATTCGTCCGTTTCTGAAATTATGACGCAGCATAACGAATACAATATTTTTCATAAAATCAGCCTCCTGATAAACACATAAAACCTATGTATTTAATATGTAATATTATAATACAATCAGAGACATTTGTCAAGCAAAACATAAAAATATTTCCAAAAACACTGCTTTTCGGAAAAAAACTTACCGTCCGAGATTTTTCACGGCAAGCGGCTCTTATATTGATATAATGCTCCTGATGCTTCAGGGAATGCAAATCGGCCTTTCGACGTTCACTTTCCGTAAATGAAATACTGTACGTCATCGGCAATCTTGCTTATTACAGTTCCCCAATCAAAAACGGTATTTCAAATAGAATTTGTACCTGAAACGGTTATCTGCTTATCCGTTTGTATAGTCATATAAATACCCCGCAATATATCTAAAGATATCAAAAGTAAAAATGAGTTTATCTTACTGTTTTGTGATGGAGGCAGCATTTTGTACGGTTGAGGCGAAAGAATTAACGCTATTCGACAGAGCCGAAATTTTTTCAACGATAATTCGCCGATCCGTTATGCTCAGGAAAAAAATTGATATATGATGTGCTAATGGCATTGTCTGATATTCATTCCGTTGTTAAGAGCCAAATGTTTTTTTAGATTGCTTTTGATTGGGGAAATGCTTGACGGTGCCGATAACAGGCACCGTCGAGGTTGAATAAATCAATAATCAATACAGATGGTTTACTGACATTGCTTAGAGTTTCTTTCTACAGCTAAGAGCGAATCTTTATATAGCAATACTTGGATAGATTTCGAAGGTGTGAGGTCTTAAAATGCGCTGGTCCGCTGTTAATTTTGAATCAAAGACGTTCGGCATCGAAAGAAAGATAGCAAAGGCCAGACAATAAGGCAGGCTCGTACTGCAAGACAAAAAGAAGTTAAGTCTGCTTCCATCCGCAGAAGTCTCCCGTTGGTTGACTGTCGCAGATGTTCTTAAACAGACGAAGCAGTTGTAAAAAGAAAACCAAAGGATTTTGCGGATACCTACAAAGAAATCCTGAGGTATACTTTGTGTAACGCTTTGGATTAGGAGCGGCAAGTCTCTCCTTCAGGTGACCAAATGATTGGAACATAGCAATACGGTGGTGAAAGAAAATCGCTGAATCGCAAGCTGAACCGGCAATGAAGATGGGCAGCATTTTATCGTATGTACCTGCGGACGGCGTAAAGGAGATGCAGAAAAGAGCGAAATACAAGCAAAGAAAAAAGACAGACGTAGTCTGTCTTTTCGGTGGTGGAGCATTCGGTTTAAAATCCGAATCACGCCGTCGTGGTATGAAGTTCGTCATTTCACTGCACGTCCCCGATAATTGGGAGAGGCAGATTGCCGTTGGCGGAGAGAAAGGGATTCGAACCCTTGTGGGCTTGCGCCCAAACGGTTTTCAAGACCGCCTCGTTATGACCGCTTCGATATCTCTCCGTGTATAAACCAATACATCCCTTTTAAAAAACGCGAAATGTTTGAGAAACAGGGTAACCTTTGTATTAACCCAAACAAGCGCCCCAACCCTTCCTATTCAGTATACCAAATAAAAATCGTTTTGTCAATTATAAATCATCATAAAGATAATCAAATAGACAGAAATTATTGCTTCGCGCTTCTGGATCTTTAGAATTATAACAATTTGCAAGGAGAAGCTGTTTTGGAAAACGTGTTGAGGGAATGGCCTAATAGTGACAAGTAACTATTTGCCGCAGAGGACGGTGTGACTGGTCGCTCACGCCGTTTTTCTGCGTTCATAGGTTGTTTGTGTGATGATCGGTTCGGAAATAAATGGAATTTCCACATCGTCCGCAAAGTTGAAATAAATCTTTACCTTTTGCATTCACTTGCCGCTGGAGTTGTCCGGGGCAAAGACGACGATCTTCTTGATATATTCGTTGGCGATGGTCTGCGTCAGCTCTGTCACATCAACATATTTCTGTGTCGGAGCAATAAATGCCTTCAAGCCCTCGTCCATTTCTTCCCGCTGTTCCACCTTTCCTCGATAACGTCAATCTCAAGCCTTAACCGTTCCTGCTCCTCTTTATAATCAGCGGATATCTTCCTGTATCTGTCTCTGGTGATGTCGCCGAGAGCAAAGTCCTCATACCGCCATGGGAGTATGACATTAAGAAAAGCGCTTTTTGTATGTTTCACTTTTTTTACTATCCCGAATGCTCTGCTCATGGTCTGCCATGCGGCATTGCAGATATTTCTCTTGAAAACCGTCCACATCGCTGCGGATATACTTATTGAATACCCGGATGCGTTCCAGAACAATGTCACGCAGCGTATCCTCACGGATATAGTAAGCAGTACAAGTACAAGTGTCACGATTGCTCATGTAATGATTGCAGACGTCGTGATCCTGCTTGCCCTCAAAGCTCTTGCTTGCGGCAAAGGGAGCTTGCCAACGCAATCGGCACAGAACAGAAGACCGGAGAAGAATCCCTGCCGTTCCAGTATCCCGACCACAGATTGATCAATCAAATGGGACGGTCTTTCCGGCAGCGGCTTTTTCTTCTGCTTGGCATACAGAGCTTTTGCGGTAAAAATCTGCTTTTTTTCCAGAATCCTCGCAAGCTGCTCTGGTCCCTTGCCGTAGAATGCTCATGTCAAAAATCATCTTGACCACGGGAACCGCTTTTTCATCCGGAATCCAATGCTCCTTGTCCTACTGGTCCGTAGGGCGGTTTGCCAATGTGCTTGCCGCTGGTGCCGCGCTGATGCAGGCTTAGACGGACTTTCTTGCTGGTGTCCCGTGGATACCATTCGATGAAAAGATTACGGGTTGCAGCATGCCATCGCTGTCGCCCCGGTCGCTGTCCACGCCGTCATTGACGGCAATGAACGGCACATCATAGCTGGGAAAGATAATGTCCGTGTATTGCCCCAACGATCAGATAGTCACGACCAAAGCAGCCGAGCTCTTTGAGCAGTCAGCGGCATACAAGCCCCTGTTTGACAAGCTCAAAGCCTTCCTGTACGCCGGGACCATTGATGTTTGTCCCGGTATACCCGTTATCCACCAGAACTTTCAGATTTGTGTACCCATGCTCTTTTGCGTATCGAGTTATATATTCCTTTTGATTCTGTATTGAATTTGATTCATCAGCCTTGCTGTCCCGGCCATTAACATGCCACTCTCTTCTCAGAAAAAGACCGTGGCGATGCCAACGAGGACGCTATACTCATTAAACATTGGTGGCCTAACTCAAAAATAACGTTCGCTCTATGGCAAATCAATTCTACGCCGCAGCGAAACTGCTTCATCAAACAGTGAAAAATCTGTGATCTCTGAAATCTGCTCAGAATTTCTTCCATGATGTCCTGTTCATGACGGCCATATTGGCACTTTCCTGTTTCATGGGATTTGGTCCAGAACAATACCCCCACGGTTCCGGGGACAGGCTGTATTGTTCAGAGAAGCCTGTTTCGTGCACGAATTTCGTTCTGCCGTGAAAAACATTCCTGTTTTCATTTGCTTTGAAATGAGAGCAGATTTTCAGGCGCTGTTTTTTGTGTTATGGCCGCCGCAAAGATCAGGATTGATACCGGCGATAAATTCTCTGCTGAATACGAAAACATCCATCCCCAAAATCCCATTTGGTATGGTAGGATGGATGGGATGGATAATTTGCAGTCCGTTACAGAATTTGCGGTGTCATCAGAACCCAACCGCCCCAGAATCCATAGACGTGCTTGCCGAGCCGGAGAGTATCTGCGTGATGAACTGAAATACAAAAGTGAAACGGACTGAAAAGTACGTGTACCAAGTACTGCCGTACCGTGGTACACTTGGTACGGATGGTACACGTATTTTCGTGTCAATATCATTTTTACAAAATCGGTTTTTGCAGAAACTCAATGCCCACGAATCCTCCGGCCTCCGATATTTATTTTATTTGACTGATCGCCAGGCGAAGAAGGCTAAGGGAGATGTCCAGAACAACGTATTATTGGAATTACTGTGATGGCGTTGAGAGCGCGAACGCTGCTGTGGCGGGCTTTATATATACCTCTTGCGCCCTCGTTGGCACAGAAAATCTTTCCGCTTCTCTTCAAGATTTCCTATACCAATTATACTCGAACAGCCGGATTTTGCTTACGCCAAATCCTTCGTTTTGTGTTCCTTTTAGCCCACAAAATCCGCCTGTCCTACGGTGGATAAGTTCAACTGACGAAATCATAGATACTTATGCTGCCGCCAAAAATTGACTGTCTGGCGTGGGATAGTCCCTTTACGGCGTCAGCGGTTGCAAAAGGTATAACACAATAGATTTTTCAAAGGAAAATCGTGTACCAACAGGGATGCTCTCTCCCCTATTGGAAACCCAGAGCCAAGGGATTTCACACTTCCGGACACCCGTATATTTCCTTGCCGATGAAATAATCCACGGATTTGCGGATTATTCTCACGTCTCAGAAAATACAAAAATGCTGCAGGTTCCATCATCGTGCGTGGTGACGAAACCTGCAGCATTTTCACAGTTGAAAATCAATGCATCGAGGGAACCTGTCTGCAAAAACTGTGTTTTTCGGCTCGGTATCTTTACCGCCGATATTGAATAACCGTCCGCGACTGCGGCGATTCATCTGCGACGGTGGGGATACGCATAACGACAGATAAAGGCGAGGATGGATTTTTCCATCCTCGCCCTGTTTTAGTATTTGTACCGTGTTACTTAATGATGTTCTCGCAGAATCTTTCGAACAGAGCTGCCGCCTGAGCGCGGGTTGCATTTGCAGTCGGCATCAGGTTCACACCGTCGCCCAGCATCAGACCGCTGCCACAGGCCCACTGCATTGCAGGGCTTGCCCACTCACTTACTACAAGTGTATCATTGTAGGAGAGAATGTTGTTGTTCTCACCCACAGAAACATCATAACCCTTGTACTGAGCGTAGCGATACAGGATGGTTGCAAACTGTTCACGGGTAATGGGATCGTTTGTTCCGAACTTGCCGTTGCCGTAGCCTTCCACAATCTTATTGTTTGCAGCCCAGCGGACAGCTTCGGTGTACCATGTATTTGCTGCGACATCATCGAAGTCCATCTCATAAGTAACAGCAGGCTCACCCTCCAGACGCCACAGGAGCGTAATGATCATGACGCGGGTAGTGGTGCCGTCGATATCGAACAGGTTATTGCCGATGCCTTCCATCATTTTGTGATGATAAACGTACTCGATGGATTCGCTGTACCACTTGCCGTCCTCCACGTCATTGAAGTTCATGCTGAGAAGCCGGCACTTATCTCCGCAAATGCTTTCGGTGCAATCTGCATCTGTGCAGCCGCCGCAGATCTCGCATTTGCTGGTGCAGGTGTGAGAGGGCACGTCGGGAATGTCGATAGTGAGGGAAACAGTGATGGTCTTATTCTCGCCGTTCACGGTGAAGCTGTCTCTCTTGGTATCATAGCCGGACTTGGAAACGATGTAGGTGTAGTC
>CAKTAA010000060.1 GCA_934526185.1 uncultured Eubacteriales bacterium
AGCTTACGGTGCTTCTTGTTCAATGCTGGTATTTGAGGGAGAAGATCCGGGCGCGTATCCGGGAATTCAACATCGGAAAGATTCTGCTTTCCCTGCTGCTTGCTTCCGCCGTGGGTATAATTATAAAAATTTTCTTGCCTTTTTCGCCATTCCCTGTCCTTTGCTGCTCGGCAGTAGCTTTCTTCGGGAGCTATGCGGGGATGCTGATACTCCTTAAGGAACCTTTTGTTAGGGGACTCCTGAAAAGCGTGGTGGCTAGATTCCTAGACGAAAAATAAAATATCTTATAGAGAAAGAGAGCTGTTTCAACCATGGAAAACAACGAAAGACCATATCAGAGCGATATCGAAATTGCCAGGTCTGCGCCGATCCGGCCGATCTCCGAAATCGCACAGGCTGCGGGGATTCCGGAGGCTTGTCTGGAGCATTATGGAAAATATAAAGCGAAAATCGATTCATTTTCTCTGCCGAAGCGTTCGGAGGCAGAAGGGGGAAAGCTTGTGCTGGTAACCGCCATTACGCCGACGCCTGCCGGAGAAGGAAAAACGACGACGACCATCGGACTGGCAGATGGACTTCGCAAGCTTGGGAAGCGTTCCGTGGTTGCGCTCCGGGAACCGTCTCTGGGCCCTGTGTTCGGAATAAAAGGCGGAGCCGCGGGAGGCGGATATGCTCAGGTTATTCCCATGGAAGACATCAACCTGCATTTTACGGGGGATTTTCATGCGATCGGCGCCGCAAATAATTTGCTTGCGGCAATGCTTGACAATCATATTTATCAGGGAAACGCGCTGCGGATTGATCCGCGGAGGATTACGTGGAGACGCTGCGTCGATATGAATGACCGCCAGCTGCGGTATATTACGGATGGCTTGGGCGGCCGCGTCAACGGGGTGCCGCGGGAGGATGGCTTTGACATCACGGTAGCGTCTGAGGTGATGGCGGTGCTGTGTCTTTCTTCCTCTCTGCGCGATCTGAAGGAGCGCCTCGGGAAAATGATCGTCGGCTATACCTATGATGGGGAGCCCGTGACGGCTTCCATGCTGAAGGCGGAGGGCGCGATGGCGGCGCTTCTGAAGGATGCGCTGAAGCCGAATCTGGTACAGACGCTGGAAGGAACGCCGGCGCTTGTCCACGGCGGTCCGTTCGCCAATATCGCGCACGGCTGCAACTCGGTCATCGCGACGAAAACGGCGCTGGAGCTTGGCGAATATGCCGTCACGGAGGCAGGCTTCGGCGCGGATCTCGGCGCGGAAAAATTTTTGGATATTAAATGCCGCTCCGCGGGGCTCTGTCCCTCTGCGGTCGTTATCGTCGCTACCGTACGCGCCTTGAAAATGCACGGAGGCGTTCCAAAGAACGCGCTCGATTCCGAGAATCTTCCTGCGCTTGCGCGCGGCATTCCGAATCTGCTGCGCCACGTTTCGAATATCAGAGAGGTATTCGGACTTCCCTGCGTTGTTGCGATAAATCGCTTTCTGCGGGACAGCGAAGCGGAGCTTGCGCTTGTCGAAACGCAATGCAGGACGATGGGTGTGCGCGCCGTGGTTTCCGACGTATGGGCCAGCGGCGGAGACGGCGCAATGGATTTGGCACGCGAGGTCGTCCGGCTCTGCGAGGATCCGGTCGAGCGCGGCGCATTCCGATACTGTTACGAAGCCTCCGCGCCGCTTGACGATAAGCTGAATGCAATCGTACGTAAAATTTACCACGGTAAAGGCTTTCAATATACGGCTGAAGCACAAAAGCAGAAAAAACAGCTTGAAGCGGCGGGCTTTGCGGATCTGCCGGTCTGCGTAGCGAAAACGCAGTACAGCTTTTCCGACGACGCCGCAAAGCTGGGCGCTCCGGAGGACTTTGAAATCACGGTGCGTTCTCTGCGGCTTTCTGCCGGCGCCGGATTTATCGTGGCGCTTACGGGATCGGTCATGACGATGCCGGGCCTTCCGAAGTCTCCTGCCGCCGAACGGATCGATATCGACGAAAACGGAAACATCAGCGGATTATTTTAACCGGCAGGGCAGAGGAAAGCGCGCTGCGGAGCCCGGAGCCGGGCGGGAAGGAACTCCTCTTTGCTTCCCGCTGAGGCAGAACAAAAACACAAAGCCGGTTGACGAAACGGAGCGTATGATTTATACTAAATCGGTGAGACTAATCATGAAATTTCCCGGGTGAGAATGGATGGCTTCCGATAAAATCATACGTTTCAGCGACGAAAATTTTAATCCGTTTCTTCTGAAGAGCAGGGTTCCGGTGCTTGTCGATTTTTGGGCACCGAGCTGCGGTCCCTGCAGAACGCTTGCGCCGATGCTTAAGCGGCTGGCCGAGGAATACGACGGACAGATTGCGTTCGGCTCGGTGAACGTAGAGGAATGTCCAAGAACCGTAAAAGAATTCCGGATCTCGAGCGTTCCTACGCTGACGCTTCTGGTGGACGGAATTACAGAGCAGCGTCTGATCGGGCTTCGCCCGATTGAAGAGCTGCGCAGTCTGCTCGGCAACTACGCAAGGAGGAATGACCGTGGAGAATCAGTTTCAAATCAAGACTCTTGAACCGGTGCAGCCCCTCGACCGGGAGACGATCCTGGCCGAAGGAAAATGCGAGCCGAAAACATTTGACGTTCCTCTGAAGAAGTATCGAAAAAAATATGTTACGGAATACGTGGAAGCGCTGAGCCGCCATTATAACGAAATTATTGAGGCCAATGCGAATGAGATCATCAAGCTGGGAGAGGCTTACGCAGAGCTTGCGGACGGCTACAACAGTCTGCTGGCGCAGTATAATCAGCTTTCCGCCTCCTATATCGTTCTGCAGGATGAAAAAACGAAGGTCGCCGACGCGCTGATCAATGCGGAAAATGCGGCAAAGGAAATCGTAGAACGAGCCAAAACGGAAGCGGAACAGGAGCGGCGGGCACTGGAGGAAAAATCGGAGCTCCTTCGCGTCAATATTGTAGATAAGAACACGCATTTACGAAATATGCGCCTGGAGGTTACGCAGATGTGCAACAGCGTAAAAGCGCAGATGGAAGCAGCGCTGCAGGCGATTACGAATAAAATGGACGAAGAAATCAAATCCTTTAATTACACGGTCGCCTCCGTGGAGATCAAATACTCTTCTGCACAGAGCGACGCGGCCGCCCAGGATACGCCCGAGACTCCCGGAGGTGCGGCGGCCGGATGAGCGGAAAGAGGAATAACAAAAGACAAAACTTTAATAAAATGATCATCAGGATCATATGCTTCGTATTAGCCATATCCATGGCGGCTACGACGCTGTTTCTATTGATACAGTATCTGGTGTATTATATTTAAAGGCGGGTTGAATCTATGCGGTTGGCGTCGTCGGAGTTCGACAGGATCACGACCTTTTTGGTGGAATATTTCGGGATTCGAAGCGTGTGGGACGTTTTCAGGATCATCATCGATATCCTGATGATTTCCTATGTGTTTTACCTGCTGATCACGCTGCTTCGCGATTCAAGAGCCTTCCAGCTGATCAAGGGCGTTATTCTGATTCTTCTTGCTGCGTTTGTTTCCGATCTGCTGCGGCTCTCTACCGTTTCCTTCGTGCTGAAAATGGTAATCGAGGTTCTGCCGGTCATGCTGATCGTGCTGTTCCAGCCGGAGCTGCGAAGGATTTTAGAGAACATCGGGAAAAGCCCGATCCGAGAGCTTTTTACCGCGAGCAACCAGAATACGGCGGATCTCAGCATTATGGTAGAGGAAGTTGTAAAGGCCGCTTCCGCCATGGCGGAGGAGAAAACCGGGGCGCTGATTATTTTTGAGCGCGAAACGAATCTGAGCGAGGTGATCCGGACGGGAACCATTGTGGATTCCAATGTATCGGCGCAGCTGCTTCGGCTGCTGTTTGTGAAAAACACACCGCTCCATGACGGCGCCGTAATCATCCGCGGAAATAAAATCTACGCGGCGGCCTGTTATTTGCCGCTTTCCAATAATTTACATCTGAATAAAGATCTCGGGACGCGCCACCGTGCGGGAATCGGAATCAGCGAAAGCACGGACTGCATATCTGTCATCGTTTCGGAGGAAACCGGCTACATCTCTATGGCGCGCGGCGGCGTGCTGACCAGAAACATCACGCCGGATATTCTGCGAAAGCTGCTGAGAGAGGGCCTGGCGCCGCAGGATAAGGGAAAGAAAGCGGGAAGCAAGGTCGCGGGCCTGTTCCGGCTGGCGGATCGTGTATCAAAAAAGAGAAAAGATAAAAAGAAACGGGACGGTGACGGAAATGGCAAAGCTTGACAGAATTTTAAAAAGCAAAAGCTTTTATGTCGTCGTATCTGTCCTGCTCGGAATTGTGTCGTGGCTGCTCGTGCTGAACTATACGAATCCGACCGAAACGCGGTCTCTTGATATTCCGCTTACGATTTTGAACCCGAATGTGCCGTCGTCGTACGGCCTCAGCAATCAAACGCCTTCCTTCCCCGAAAGCATTACCGTGAAGGCTTCCGGACGTTCAGACATTATCGGAAATCTTACGGTCTCCGATCTTTACGCCGCGGTGGATTTTGGCGAGATTACGGAGCCGGGCACCGCGACGCTGCATGTGAGCGAGCCGGAGTGCGCGCGGCTCGGCATTAAAATTGAGGATTATTACCCGAAAACGATTGATTTTACATTTGATCAGCTGACGCAGCGCAATGTGGATGTCGTGGTGGAATACGATAACAGCCTGCTCCGAGAGGGGTATGAGTTCCTTTCCGTGACGGCTGAACCGAGCAGCATACAGATTTCCGGCTTTGCTTCTGAAATCGATGAGATCGATTGCATTAAAGTGATTCTTTCTGACAGCCTTGCGGAAGATTCCATCGATTCGGACAGAACGGGTTCGTTCATCGGACGCTATTTCCTGACGAACGGGGAGGACGTTACAGCGAGATATGATACGGAAAAGGTTACAGTTAAAATTGAGGTCGGAAAGCGCGTGCCGGTTTCGTATCAGGTTACGGGCAGGCCGCATGACGACTATTATCTGAACGCGGACGCTATTGAACCGCAGACGCTGCTTCTGCGCGGTACTGCCGCGGAGCTCCGGAATATCAATGAGATTCATGTAGGAAATATAGATATAACGGGCGCTTCGGAAAATGTGGTGAGAACGTTCGCGGTCTCTGATTATCTCCCGGAGGGAATCACGGCATATCGTACGGCGGATATTACGGTGACGGCTGAGATTTTACGGTATGAGGTAAAATCCTTTTCAGTGGATGTTAATTCGTCGATCAGCACACCGGGCAAGGACACGGCGTCGTATGTGTATGAATTTAATCCGGAACAATTTTCGATTCGGGTGAAGGGCAAAGCGGCGGATCTGGATGCGCTTTCCGCGGCGTCGCTCGGGCCGACGCTCGATCTTACGGGGCTTGGCGTCGGAGAGTACAGAATTCCGCTGGAGTTTACGAGTATTGATACTGAAAAATTTACTGTAATCGGAGAATATGTTTACAGCGTGACGATTTCTTCCAATACTACGCCTACTCCGGATATCACGGCAACGCCGGAGCCGCCGTCGCCTACGCCGGGCACGCTGCCTCCTACAGAGGAGCCGTCCACGGAGCCGACCGTGTCACAGGAGCCTGCGGAAACGCCGGCCGCAGAATGAGCGCTTCGGCGGCCAGATAAATCAAATCGGAGCTATTGTATTGTACCCTTTTGCTTTTCCTCAGCAAGGATCAGATCGATCATTCTTCCGTAGCTGTGGACGCCGTCGTCGACATCCATGACGGTGAGATATGTATCGTTTACGCTGCCGGTGAATTCGCTGCTGACCGTCTGGTATTGCTGCCAGAAATTGCTTTCCTCCAGATTGTCGAGCCAGATCCCGCTTGCGGTAGCGGAGGAAATTTCCTGCCAGCTTTTCTGATCATATAGATAAAGCTGATCCATGGCACATGTAAACGCCGTATAATAGCCCGAATAGACAAAGAGCGGATTGTCGCTGTGAATGCACGCCAGATACGCAATATAATTGGCCTCGTCTTCTCTGGCAAAGCCGCGCTGATGCGCCATTTCATGACAAATCGTGTGCGGCAGGCTCATAATGGGCGTCTGCGCATTTACAACTGCCTCGGGTATGATGTATGGATAAATCCCCGTAATGTGAATATTGGACATAACGGGGGAGCTGACCGCCAGCTTGGCGCGCGGATAATCGCGCTTCAGATAAGCGTACTCCTCCGGCAGATTCTGATAGGCATCGAGCGCGTCGTCGATCAGTCGGAATGGATTATAATCCGCATAATTTTCGTTGATGGTGCCGTCAGCTTCCAGCGCAAGCGTCAGGCGCGCCGCGGCGGCTCTTGCTGACAGCAGGCGACAGAGCTGACTGAGCTGATCGACATCAGCCTCTTCCAATTCATACCCGGCCTTCTCCGAGAAGGTGAGGCTGGTATAGTTGATTCCGCCAAACAGCACAAACGCCGACACAATGACGCAAATAAAGCTTGACAGCCTGAGAACGAGCTGCACAAGAGGCTGCAGCAGGGAAAAGCCCTCGATCGGGACGTTCTGCTTTTTCCGTATGTAGCATCTGCGGCCGGCACGTACCGTTCCAACAAGCATGTTTATAAACCAGAACAGGATTACCGCAATGCTTGCATAAAGCGCGATTTCTGCTACCGAAAAAGGAAAATAGGCAATTACTTTCTTGATCGGCCAGGAGATATAGTAGAAAAGCTTGTCCGTGTAGAATTCGGATATCTTATCCGAAGGAAAGACATATCTGCAAAGCAGGTAAACTCCGACGGAGAAGAGTGCGAGCCCGCCGCAGACAGCCGCCGCGACGACGGTCCGCCAGAATTTTCTGCGTTCTCTATATTCTGCGATGTCATGGCTTGATTCCATATTTTTGCGCCCCTCGCTGCACGGACCGACCGATCCGCAAATCCCATTATAACTAGTATTAGGATACCATTAAAATGAGGCAAGCGCAATGGAAAAATGAGGGGGTAAGTTACAATTATAGTGCTGCATTTGTGTCACGAAAGAGGATCGTTATAGCCCGATATTTTTGAGCAAGATTTGGGTATTCCGTATTTTTTCACTCGAAATGCTGCTATTAACGGAAATTTCTCTTTTTGCCATTCCTCTTACATTCGGATCAAGCATCATAAACCACCGCCTGATTTGCATTATTGGCATTAACCATTTATGTTTTTCCAAAATCGGATAATATCGTTTCAATTTAGCATACGGAATAAACATACGAGAGAAAATGTATTTAATTTTTCCTTGCTTCTTATGTACGGCAACACGGTTGTCCGTCGTGCCGTAGCTGCCTCCGCGCAAAATAAAATCCTGTATTTGCTCGGACAGCTCATCGCTCTGCTCGTTACAAAACCATATACGGCTCAACTTGCGGGAGGCCCTTGCAAATTGCAATAATCCGCCGCTTTTTAGCAGCTCGTCTCTTTTAGAAAAATTTTCGCTGTCCATACGGTCGAGAACAACAAGATCGACAAACGGACGAATACCGCATCCACCGTTTTCGAAATGTTTCGCCATATGTGCGATATGGTAAAAGTAGAAAAACTCGTCGGTCATTTCGTAACGGAATTTGCTGTTTTCACACAAGGCTACATTTTTCCAAACGCCGCTTAAAATCTCAATAGCGTTATTTGCACGACCTTCCTCGAGCAAATCAAAATGAAGTTCCACGTGAACACCGTTCGGGGCAAAAAGCGAAACGTCGTGCGTAGCTCTATCCTTTAAGATATACTTTAATTCTTCTGACAGGCAAAGTATGGCTTTTTCCAAATCTTCATTATGAACGAGAATATCTATATCGCAACTTGTTCGTATCCACGGCTCGGAATAGTATTCACGAAGAACAGAGCCTTTGAGTGGTATAAACGGAATTTCTGATTTTTCAAGAGCTTCGCATATTCGATTAAATTCATACTTCTGTTGTTCATAACGATAGACGGCTCTGAAAATTTCCGTTTCAAGCCACTTACTGCTTTCATTAAGCAAATCATTCTTTTTCAGTCCAAATACGAGCAGATGAAGCGCGTCGTGCTGTTTGGCTACTGTTGCAATCTGTGGCAACATTTCTGCATTATATAGGGCTTTTTTCTCGTCGGAAAGAGGATCGCCACAAATAGCCGAACATAGCAGCGCGAACATCACCTTACTTGTTTTATTATCCATAGCAATCTTTCATTCCTAAAAATTAGTCTCGTCTGAAAATGTCTCTCGTGTAAACCTTGGCTGCTACATCATCAAGGCAGGTGTCATAACGGTTTGCAATAATTGCCTGACAAATCTCTTTAAATTTTTCGATGTCGTTGACGATTTTGCTACCGAAGAAAGTCTCGCCGTCATTCAGCGTAGGCTCATAAATAACAACCGTTGCACCCTTTGCCTTAATTCGCTTTATAACGCCCTGAATGGAGGATTGACGAAAGTTGTCCGAATTAGATTTCATTGTCAAGCGGTAAACGCCAATGGTAACGGATGTCTCCTTTGCCTTGCTGTATGCGTTATTTTCCTCGTAGCCGTAATAGCCAGCCATACGCAGTACACGGTCGGCAATAAAATCCTTTCTCGTTCTGTTGCTCTCAACGATAGCAGACACCATATTCTGCGGTACATCAGCATAGTTTGCGAGAAGCTGTTTTGTGTCCTTTGGCAAGCAGTAACCGCCGTAGCCAAACGAGGGATTATTATAGTGGTTGCCGATTCTCGGATCGAGGCATACACCGTTGATAATCTGCTGTGTGTCAAGACCTTTCATCTCAGCATAGGTATCCAGTTCATTAAAGTAGGATACACGAAGTGCCAAGTAGGTGTTTGCGAAAAGCTTAACCGCTTCAGCCTCGGTAAAGCCCATAATCAAAGTGTCAATATTCTCTTTAATAGCTCCCTCTTGGAGAAGTTTTGCAAAATTGTTTGCCGCCTTTACAAGTCGATCATCGCGCATATCCGTGCCGACGATAATGCGGCTCGGATAGAGGTTGTCGTAAAGAGCCTTGCTTTCACGCAGAAATTCGGGGCTGAAAATGATATTATCGCAATGATACTTCTCCCGAACCATCGCCGTAAACCCAACAGGGATCGTGGATTTGATGACCATTATCGCATCGGGATTGTATTTTATAACGAGCTGAATAACCGCTTCAACCGCTGACGTATCAAAAAAGTTCTTTTGGCTATCATAGTTTGTAGGGGCAGCGATAACCACAAAACCCGCATCTTTATATGCAGCTTCCGCATCAAGCGTTGCTGTCAGATCAAGCTCCTTTTCGGCAAGATACTTTTCGATATAATCGTCCTGTATGGGCGACTTTCTATTGTTGATCATCTCCACCTTTGCGGGAATAATGTCAACAGCCGTTACTTTATTGTGCTGTGCCAAAAGCACCGATATTGATAAACCGACATAGCCGGTTCCTGCGACTGCTATTTTCATATTCATTCCTCCGTTTATGTATTTTTCTTTTTAATTATTCTCTTTAGCGTTATTGCCAGCGAGATACATATGTTTTTCACATCATTGAAATTCAACCCAATAATAAATACACATGAGACGAGATAAAAAACATACGCATAAGGAACATCAAAACTAATCAACAAACACCCTAAGATCGACAGAATATAGGTAATCGCTGTTTGTGTTAAGCGAATTTTCACTCTAACTAACCGTTGTATTGTCTGCATTCTGACCGCCCACGTTATGAGAAAACTTGCCGCAGTAGCTATGGAAGCTCCTACAAAACCAATAGTTTTTATTAAAATCAAATTCAAGATAATATTCACTGCGGCTCCGATAGCGACAGAAATGAATATGTGGCATTTTCAAGTTCGCTTTTCACCTGTTCTTTGGGGACACACGCCACGCTATAATTCTTGATGTTCTTTCCTCTAATTATTTCTTCTGCTTTTTCGGTATTAAAAGTTAAAACCTTAAAAAAAGCATTTGGTATTCTTTTTTCAATCTCGGCGTAAATATCAACAGTCTCATTGAAACACTGCCATAAATCAAGCGATCCTACATATGTGAATACCTTTTTTGAATAGTCTTTTCTCTCAAATATATCATTGTCAAGGACTTCATTAAAGCAAGGCATAACATATGCTTTGTGACTGAAACTTGTATGCGCCAATTTTTCATAATACTCTTGCATATATTGAGAAACATAAAAGATCATCTTCGCTTTTTTCATAGCGAAGCAATCCATATAATTCAAAATACCACTTCTAATCTTGCTACTATGCCTCATGTATGATTCTGCACCAGTAGCTCCTTGCTGCCATAATATAAAATTTCTATAGCCTTTGAAATAATATTTGAAAGCATCCTTTCCCATAGGGAACACTATTAAATCTTGTTTTGAAACGCCTTCAAAATCTTTTATATACTCGCATTGAAAATTGAGTCTCGCTAATGCTTCTTTAATAACATCAAGATAAACATTAAGCACTACTACATTGGGGTAATTCATATATATGTATGCTTTCTTAGCCATCTTTGTCACCTCTTACTCAAATATCTTTTGCATCACCTTTTTGCAAAAGGCTCTCTTTCTTTTCCAATAACTATTTTGGTATTTCTCCCATTTGTCGGCAACATCTTTATATATGGAATCACCAAACAAATCGTACATCGCATTAAGTTGAGCAATATGGAGCTTATGATAAAATGGACTGCATATGTTTTTTCCATCGTCATATTTACTCCAATATTTTGTGTCGAAATCGGGCAATTTTCGCTTTAAGGTTTCAAGAGTTCTTTTCAATATAATATCCGATTCCTCATCTCTGAAATACTTACAGTAGTCATACAATCCCCAAAGTGAAAAAATCCATCCATTCAAAATTACGGGATTATCGGTATCTTCATAAAAAACCACATTCTCACCGTCATATTCGGTTGTTCCACCTTCACAGATTGGCTTCAGCATGAACACCCTTGCTTTATCTGCAGCATTGGTAAATCTTTTATCTCCTGTTACGATTGCCGCCCTAATAAGCATTGAAATGCCTTCGCCCTGCGCCATAGATGAGTACGGAGCTTCGGGTTTATTATATGCGAATGTTACCCAACCACCATCTGCTTGTTGATTCGCTACCGCCCAATCGGCGCAAGCAATCAACTTGTTCTTATATATCTCGTCATGAGTCTTCAAGAAAAGATCATAAGCAGCCAATCCGTACTGAAAAATGCCAATAGAAAAGTATATTTCTTCTCCTGTGTCAACATGGTATTTAGGAACAAGGATATTCGGATCATCCTTTGTAACTTTCTCAGTCAAATCATTATAATAACCTGCAATCTCGGTCTTGGAATAACAAGTTCCAACACCTTGATTAACATGAGAAATGCTTTTCCCGGTCATCATTTTATACCACTTTTTGATCTTATATATTGATATGCCCATTTCTAATCGCCCTCTATCTGCTCAATCAAAATCTGAACAGCCTTATCAATTTTATATTTATCGGCTTCTATTAAGCAAAGCCGTTTTTTACATAGTAACAATGTAGGATCTACTGCCATCGCTTTTAAGATGTTCACAAATGCAAGCTGATCCCCTGTAGGATAAACAAAGCCAGCATTCTCATTAACAAGTTCTGCGTTATATCTCCAATCGGAAGCGATAACGGGAACTCCGGCAGAGTAAGCATCTATCAATGTTCCGGCAAAACCTTCGCCCTCGTAGTATGTAGGAAAGAGCAAGGCAAAATAATCCTTCAAGACATCAACACTCTTGTCATACGGAACCAACCCACCATAGCGAATATATGACGGGAATTTTTTCTGCAACGATTCAAACCACTCAATTTGCGCTCCGTCCACTTGTCCGTAAATATCCAGCGAAAATGCTTGTACTCCTAAATCTGTATTCACCGACACAACAGCATTTACAGCATCCTCAATTCCTTTATCACGCATAACACGAGAAAATGTACAGAGCTTCAAAGGATAGAGGTTATACCCCCCCGAATTTTTCGGTCATAATTTGAATTGCTGATTCGGAGATATAATCCTTTGCTTTACGGACACAGTTTTCTTTCATACTAAGCAGGACATTTGGTTTTTGTGCAACTTCGAGTAAGGTTCTCTCAAACTGATCTGCATCATCAAAGTCATAGCCTATGCCAGTTATACCCTCATCAACAACATCAGAATAGCTCTCCCATTTAGCTGATATTACAGGGATACCTGCCGCATACGCATCAATAATCGTTCCTGGGATTCCTTCTGTATAAAAGTGTGTCGGAAAGAGTAACGCAAAGTATTTTTGCAATACTTCTACGCTACGATTAGCATCAACACAGCCGCAATAACAAATATAATCCGGAAGTTGTTTTTTTAAATTTTCAAACCATTCTACTTGTGACGTATCTACTTGTCCATAAATATCTAACGAATAGGCTATGTAACCAAGTCTATCATTGACTTCCGTTATGATATTTACAGCCGTTTCAATGCCTTTTTCTTTCATCACACGGGAAAAGGTACAGAGTTTATACGGCACACCGGACGGATACACAAGTTTATCTTCTGAAAGAACCGTCAGCTTTTTGCAATTCGGCATAACATATACGTTTTCAAACCCCTGTGCTTCCAGCGCATTTTTCATGGTGTTCGTTTCAACGTAGATGCCGTCAAATTTTTTCAGCTTTTTTGAAAGCCGTTTACGTTCCTTCAAAAACTCCGGCAGCCAACCGCCGATCACGACGTAATGTATTTTTCTTTTCTTGAAAAAATGTCTTTGAAAAGACAGCAGCGGAGCATATACTCGCAAGCCATTATGTGCAGGAAAAATAAGTACATTCGTGCTGTTTTTCAATGCACGAAACACTTGAAAAGGTGCTTTCAAAAGTGTTTTCCAACCGCCATGTGTATCAATTTTTAGCACTTGGTCTTGTCCAAGCTGATTTTGTAATTCTTCAGTAATGATTTTTGTTTTTACCGTCTGACCATTCAGAAGATTGACACCTTCTCCAAAATGCCCTAATATACTTACCTTCACTCGCACAAGCTCACCCCTTTACATATATGATTTTCTTTAATACTCCAAAAAACAAATTTCTAACAGTTAGTACAAACGAGGAAATCGGATTTTTATTTTCAGCTTCCCGATATAGCTTATAATGCCATTTAATTAACTTCATATAGCCGTGATTGCTGATCGAACCGCTTCTTT
>CAKTAA010000061.1 GCA_934526185.1 uncultured Eubacteriales bacterium
TACGGGATACCCTAAAGGGGATGGGATCCGACTTGCTACGCTATCCTTGTCTCCGCAGGTGATCTTCTGTGATGAAATTGGTTCTGAAGAAGAAGCAGAGGCAGTTCTGCAGACGCAGAACACAGGCGTTCCGCTGATAGCTACGGCGCACGCACAGGATATCGGAGGGCTTATTCGTCGGCCGCTGTTCCGAAAGCTGGCGGAGCATAGAGTTTTCGACTGCTATATTGGTCTGCATAGGAATCCCCGTACCAACCAGATGCATTTTGATTATACGAAAGGAGATGCTGTTCTGTGCTGAAGATCTTGGGTTCGGTATTTATCGTAATAAGTTCCGCCCTAATTGGAATTTTATGCGCAAAAAATGAACGACGCCGTGTGGAGCAGCTTGAAGGCATTCTTGGCATGCTTCGCCATATACGAGAACAAATATCGTATTTTCGCCGGACGAAAAGCAAAATCCTGACATCGTTTTCGGATAGGCGTCCGGAAATGCGCGTATTTATGTCAAATCTTCACGCAAATGCTTGTGACGCGCATCCGCTGACGGCTGCAATCGAACGGAGCGGCCAGAGGCTGATGCTGACGGCTGAAGAAAAAGATAAGCTGATTACATACGACAAACAGTTCGGCTGTCATAACGGGGAGAGTGAAATTCGATGCTGTGATTATTACATTTCTATTTTTGAGGAGATACTGGAAAAGGAAAAAAAAGAAATGCCGGGAAAAATAAAATTGTACCGGACCCTGACGCTTATGGGCGGTTTGATGCTGGTCATTCTGCTGATTTGATTTTTCAAAGCTGCAAAAGGCATTCACTTGGATGAAAACACAAGCCGCCGAAAATGATGAGAAAGATGCATATGAATGAACGAACAGGCATATTTGTTTTCAAAGGGAATTTTAAATGCACCGTGGGCGGAAAAAATGATCTGCCGATCGTGTACATGAAAAATTTCGGTTGAGCGAGAGGATGGTCACACTTTTATGGATATCGGCGTTATTATGAAGGTGGCGGGGACGGGACTTTTGGTGACGGTTGCCTGTCAGATTCTTTCCCGATCCGGTCGCGAGGAACAGGCTACACTCGTTTCGCTTGCCGGAATAATCATAGTGCTGCTTATGCTGGTTAACGAAATCGGCGTGCTTTTTACAACTATACGTAATATTTTCGGCGTGTAGTAAGAAATTGACGAAAACGGCGGCGTCGGCCCTTTGTATACCTGTATACCTGCGGGACATGAAAGAAACCGGCTGCTGCACAGATGAAAGGCGTGGTGACAATGGATATATGGAAGCTGTGCGGTACAGCGCTTCTCATAGCGGTCAGTGCGCTGCTGGTCAGACAGAACAGAGGTGAAGCCGACGGGTACGGAAAAATGATTGCGGTCTGCGGCGGTGTGCTGCTGACTGGCTTTACCCTGAATGAGTTGGCCCCGCTGATAGGGGACGTGATCTCGCTGCCGGAAACGGCAGAGGGAGGCGGAATATACCTTGTGACGATGCTGAAAGCTTTGGCGGTCGGATGGACTGTTCAGATTACGTCTGATATTGTTTCGGATCTGGGTGAGACTGCATTGGCACGGAAAGTTGAAATGGCCGGAAAAGTTGCAATTCTTGCTGTCGCATATCCGCTTGTCCGCAAGCTTCTGTCCTTTTCGGCAAGTCTTATGGGCCTTAACTAAAATCGAAACATTTGAGAAAAAAGAAACGGCAGTCGGAAAATATCCATGACAAAAGCAAATCGTGCCGATATTTTAAGAAAGACGCGCGATATGACGGGGAAAAACATGAAAAAAAAACAAAGGTTCGTAAAATGGAGCGTTTTGATACTCTGGCTGTGTGCGGGACTTATGATGCAGGTATCCGCGGAAGGAGAAGAGGATTGGACAGCGGAAATGTACAGACAATCCGGAATACAGGATCTGGAAGATCGGATTCCGGAGGAAGCGCGGCAGCAGTTTCCATCCATTGACGCACTGGCTGATTTGGCTTCTGTTTCAGCATCCGAGCATTGGCTCAGCTACCTATTTGGGACAGCGGGCGATGCATTTTTGGAATCCCTGCGGTCGCTTGGTATGCTGCTCGGTATTCTGCTTCTCGCTTCAATGCTTCGAATGTTTCAAAAATCCTTGAAGAATGATGCGCTTGACGGAGCCCTGTCACTGGTATCCTCGCTTGTTTGCGGCTTGTCCGTATTCGGCGTACTGCAAATGGCCCTGCAAACAACATTATCCCTGCTTGAATCGCTGCATATTACAATGAGCACGTGTACTGCGGTTGTCGTAAGCCTGTGCGCAGCCTCCGGTTTTCCCGCAACGGGAGCGATGATGCAGACTACGCTTATGTTTTTTCTTGTTCTTATGGAAAATTTGTGTCATTTTCTTCTGACTCCCGCTATTCAGGTCTGTTTCGGACTGGCTTTGGTATCGTCTATGACGGATTCTGTAAATCTCAGCGGAATTTCATCTGTTCTTCGCAAAACATTTACTTTCCTACTCGGCGGTTTGATGGCCGTTTTAGCAGCCGTGTTCGCTTACCAGACGGTCATCGCGCAGAGTGCGGATTCCGTTTCCATGAGGACCATTAAATTTGCCCTCGGAAATATGATTCCTATAGTAGGCGGGGCTGTAAGCGAGGCGGCGCAGGTCGTTGCGGGCGGGATGAAATCTATACGCGGTACGGCAGGAGCTATTTCAATCGCGGTGCTGCTGCTGATATTGCTCCCTCCCCTTATCGCCGTTGCGGTACAGCAGCTCTATTTCCGACTGTGTTCTGTGGCTGCTCAAATGCTTGAGCTGAAAAGGGAGGAAACGCTGATGAAAGAAGCCGGAGAGCTTTGTGGTTTTCTGATAGCCGTGATGGTATCAGTATCTCTGCTGTTTATTTTTACAATTATCATGTTCATCAGCATACAGTCTGGAATGAGTTGAGTAAGTTTTGAAAAGAGTAGGACAAGAGGTCTTTTCCTGCCGGAACATCAAGGAGACTGGGGAAAGGGAAGTGTATGGAAGCGCTGAAACAATATATATATTCACTGATGGTCATTTCCGTGGTAGGGGGTGTCGTCACAGCTCTGACGCCGTCCGGCAAAAGCGAAATCAACAAATACGTCCGGTTTGCGGTTTCCGTTGCAGCAGTATTTGCCATGCTGGCGCCGTTTATAGGTAAAACGTTCTCGGAGCTGGATTTAGATGCGTGGCAGATCGCATCCGGAGAAACGCAACAGACCGCAGACAGCGTTCTTCCCGAAAAGGTATTGGAGGAAGCTAAAAAAAGAGCAGAGCAGAACATACAGCTCGTACTGCAGACAAAGTTCAGTATTTCTGAGGATGGGGCAGGGGTGTTTTTGATCCTTGATACGGAAGATATGCAGGCGGTAAAAATTGTGCGTGTTGAGGTAAGCCTGTATGATGCCAGACATAACATCAGCCGGGATAAAATCAAAGAATACCTGGAGGAGACGCTGTATTGCGAATGTGAGGTACATACGGCCTCCTATTTGCCCGTATAATTTATTCAACACCAGAAATACATAATTGTGAAAAAATTTCGGAAAGCGGTGAAAGAAATGCTGGAAGCAATAACAAAAATACGCGGCTGGCCATGGATTTTATGCGGGCTGTTGTGCGGTGTGCTGCTGCTTGTCATCGGCGGTATCAGCGGCAGCGGAGACCGTTCTGAGCAAGCGGAAGATACTGAGACAAAAACTTTGGATCTGAATGCATATATTGAAGAGAGCGAGCATAGAATTAAACAGATTGTCGAGGCTCTCGAAGGCGTTCAAAACGCTGAGGTATTTGTAACGCTTGACAGCGGCAGCGAGTACATATATGCGCAGAAGACAACATCCTCAAGTAACGAGTCGGCGGAGGCACAGAAGTCGCAGTCGAGCAGCCGGGATTATATCCTGACCGATTCGGCGGGGAATAAGATTCCGATTCTGGTCAAGGAAGTATATCCGAAAATACGCGGAGTGGCGGTGGTGTGCAGCGGCGGGGATAATGCAGAAACTCAGAAGAGGATCATTGACCTGCTTGCAGCCTCCCTTGGCCTGACAAGCAACAAAATTTTTGTCGGCGGACGCTGACGGCAAATGAAAGCGCAAAGCAATCGGAAAGCGGAGGTGGGGCGCGCGAAACCCGAACGAGCAGAAAACAATGCCGGACGGCTGTCCGCCGCCCGGTGGTACAATAGCAGTCTGACACATATGCACGGTATGGTATAAAAACCAAAGAGAAAAGAAAAGGACATAAAAGGAGGCGTTGCTAAGAAAAAATTAGATAAGGCCCCGAAAACCGCTTTGCATTTGAAAAATTGAGAAAGGAATGGTAAGAAACATGCAATTGCTTGGAAAAAATTTTTTTCAGGACAGATTGAACTCCGGCGAGGTTGAGGCACTGCTTGAAGAGAGAAAAAACATGCAGGATGAGGAGATAGAAAACGATACGGCGGAACCGGCGCCGGAGCTTGAAAGCATGAGCGGAGAAGAAACGGCATCCGGTGGAAAGAAATGGCTGATAACAGCAGTGGATTTCGTGAAAAAGAACCGCAAGCATATCATCGTTGCGGCCTCCGTTTTGGTAATCGGATTTGCTATCTATTTAAATTGGTATTTATACCAGGGATCGCTGGACGGAAACCTGCCGGATGATCCTGCGGCGAATGTAGGCGGAAATGCGCCTGGAGATGATGCAGGAGAGGGCAATGCGGCTGATGCGGACGACTACTTCTCGGTCGCACAAATTAATCGCCAGAGAGCGCGGGACGAAGCGATGGAAGTGCTGCAGACCGTGGTAGAAGGAGCAGCGACGCAGGCTGATGTCAAGGATAAGGCTCTTGCCGATATTGCATCTATAGCGGCGGACATTGAACACGAAGCTACTATCGAATCGCTTGTGAAGGGGAAAGGCTTTGAGGAATGCGTCGCTGTTATCAGCGGAGAAAGCGCAAACGTTGTTGTGAAGAGCGACACGCTTCTGCCAAATGAAGTTTCCCAAATTCAGGAAATTGTATATGAGGTTGCCGGGATTCAGCCGGTCAATCTGAAAATTATAGAAAAATAGGGCGTCCGGGATACAGTGTATTGACGGATTGCATAAGAGCGGTGCGTTCATCGGCGTCGAGCGGGATTTCAAGAATCTGCTCGACGCCATTCTTGCCTATAACAGCAGGGAGCCCGATGGCAGCGTCCACGATACCGTATTCACCCTGCGTATATGCGGAGACGGTCAAAATCGATTTTTCATCACGCACCACGGCTTCCAGAATGCGCAGAACGGAGCTGGCGATGCCGTATGAAGTAGCGCCTTTTTTATGAATGATTTGGTAGGCGCTGTTCTTTACATCGTCAAAAATTTTGCGCAGCGCCTCACGCGAATGTTCGCCGCAGGTAGGACAGCGCATATAGTCAAAGGCGTCAAGATCGATGCCGGAAATGTTGGCGCTGCTCCAGACAGCGACCTCACTGTCACCGTGCTCTCCGATTACAAAGGCGTGGATATTACGGAAATCCAGACGAAAATATTGCCCGAGCGCAAATTTGAGCCGGGCCGTATCCAAAACGGTGCCGGATCCGATGACGCGAGCAGATTTGCCCGGAGTACCGGTGATATCGTATCCTAACTTCTTCACGGCTCTGTACGTCAGGAGATCGACGGGATTGGTAACAATGAGCAGCAAGGCGTTCGGCGTGTACACCTGTACCTCGTCTAAAATACTGTCCAGTATTTTTGCATTGCGCTCAAAAAGAGCAGGCCGGCTTTCACCAGGTTCCTGATTGGCACCGGCTGCGATAATTACAACGGAAGCGCCGGCGAGATCGGAAAAACTGCCGCTGAAAATTCGCTGCGGAGGATAAAACACAGAACCGTGGCTAAGATCCATAGCCTCCCCCTGCGACTTTTCCTCTTTGGAATCGATCAAAACAATTTCAGAGAAAAGAGCACTGCGCATAAGAGCGTAGGATATTGCCGCCCCGACGGCGCCGATACCTATAACGGCGCACCGGCGAAACTCATTAATGTTCATACTTTTACCTCTTTTTTCCGCACCTTTATCGGAGCCGCAGAGCAGTCTGCGGCAAATAAAACAACTCCAATGAATTGCATTGAATGATATGGGAAAGCAGAGTTAGTATGACCGGTAAAGACTGTTATTATTCCAATAATGAAAAATCGCTGCCGTTCAGCTCAAGCGATTGCAGCAGCTCTTCACTTGCCCATAACGTTCCGTCCTTAAAAAAAAGCATTGCTTCAAAAGTCAAACTGCTGCTGCGGCAGAATTCCACAGCGCTATCTTTCCCCATGACAAACAGCGCTGTGGAGAGAGCGTCTGCTAAAGCTCCGTCCTGTGCGACGACTACGCTGCTGCAAATTTCATTGTCTGCAGGCCATCCGCTTTCAGGATTAATGATATGATGATAACGTTTGCCCTCCGCTTCAAAATATCTTTCATAATCGCCGGAAACAGAAACAAATCCTTCCGATACGGAAACATAGGCGGCGACGGCATCGGGATTCAGAGGATTTTTAATTCCGATGTGCCAGCTTGTGCCGTCCGGCTTTACTCCGAACAGACCGAGATTGCCTCCGAACGAAAGCTTCCCGTAGGGAACCCCCGATTCTTTTAGGTATTGAACAATTTGCTCACAGACATATCCCTTTGCAACAGCACCGAGATCGATACGGACACCGGGCTTATCTTTGGCAAGAACAGCATCCTCTCCGCATATGGTTAGCGTGAGATTTTCATATCCGACGCAGTTCAAAACTTCGGTTATTTCCGATTTTTTCGGAATTTCTAAATTTTCCCCCGTAACATTCCATAAAGCAGAAAGCGGCTCGACAGTGATATCAAAGGAGCCGCCGGTTTCACGTGAAAGCTGCAGAGCATCGGCAATCAGAGCTGCGGTTTCGCCGGATATTACAGTTTGGGTATCGGCTGTATTGAAATTTGAAACATCGCTTGAGAGGATTGTTTTTGAAAAAAGCGCTTCTTTGTTTTTTATAAGTTCCTCGCATTGCAGAAATAGGGCTTCATCGGAACCGGGAGGCAGATCAATTTCAATCACTGTGTCCATGGCGAAAAAAACATGCTGCTTATAGGATGGAGCACCGGAGCAGGAAACAAATAAAAACAGCATGGCTGCTAAAGAACCGCAAAAAGCGAAAAAAATTCGTTTTTTGAATATCATTTTATCCCTCTTGATTTTAAAATTTATTTTTACGGAAAAATGAAAAATCCGGCAGGCGTTTGAGCAGAATTCGGAGGAGAATTCCGTTTACCGTTCCAGAGATAAGGGCGATGAAAATAAGTAAGGGAGCATACATCAGAGCCGCCTGAACGGAAAACAGCAGCAGGGCTGCAAGGAGCTGTCCTGCGTTATGAAATTCAGCGCAGGTTACAGAAAGACCGATGCAGGATACAAAACGGCACTTAAAATGTGTTAAAAGCAGAAGCGCAAACAGGGAAAGAACGGCGCCACACAGAGAAAATAGAAAACTGCCCGCGTGTCCGAACAGAATGGCGATTAACAGTACCCTTGAAAGCGAAATGACGACAGCGTCAAGGAGGGAAAAACGCAGAGCGGCAAACATTACAACCAGATTCGGCAGACCGAGCTTGAAGCCGGGCAACGGAAGCCAGGCGGCGAACGGCAGAAATGATTCCAGATAAGAAAACAACAGAGCGGCGCACAACATCATAGCATCCGCTGAGAGACGTTTGACAGATGAACGCATATATTTAACCCGCGATGTCGTCGGCCTGCGGCGCATCTCCTTTCGATGTGCTTGAAAGACTTACGGAAATTTCCGCCGGAAGGCAGATGATAGATTCACCGGCATTCCTGATTTTGCCGGCTGTTTCACAGAGATGGTCGGGACAGGAGGAATCTCTGACGGAGACACAGCCGTCTGATATATCAACCGTAAGGGAAAATCCCTTTGACTGCAGAAGGATTTGTCTGTTTACAGAAAGGGGATAGGTATAAACGGTTTCCTCGGCATGTATAATTACCGTATCAGCGCTGCTGCCAAAGAAATATTTTTGACAAAAAAACAGGGAAATAGCCGCTAAAATCCAGAAACAATAAATAAGCAAATCTGTAGCCGTCAGATACATTTCTACTCGTCTTTTTATAGTATTTGAGCGGATATTTTCACGTACATCAATCTCCCCATTTGCAGAATTTAACTTATTATTACCGTTTTTCTCCATAAGAGAGCCCTTCCGTACGCTGATGAAAAATAAAACAGCGTCTCAAAAAATTTTATTCGATAAGAATAGAGAAAATTCAAAAAGTTTTCCAGACAGCTTTGCGGTTACTCGTGCAGTTTCGTGAAATAAAGATATTATCTGCCTGAATTGGTTCGAAAACCTCTGCCTTCGTCATAATATTTTTTCAAATGTCTGGTTTTACAAATAATTATAACAATTCGTTGGAGAAAAGACAAGGGCTTTGTTGAATCTTTTCGAAATGTGTTGAAAGTCGAAGAAACAACAAATATTTGTATTCAGCATAAAATTCATAATGTCGACATAAAAATACAGAAATGTACAAATGTTGAATATTATAGATAAAATCAATTAAATTAAGATGGATCCGTTTGAAAAATCACCTTGACATTGGAATAAATTTGTGATATTATACCGAATGCAGGTTTGTTTGGTAAATCCCGTATTTGAAAAAAGATTTTACTTTGTGCAAAATGCTGTGATCCAAAAAATGGAAATTGGTAATTATTGTAAATTTTGTCTATTGCAAAAAATACCAAAAATTGGTAATATTATATACGCCAGTTTGGAAATTTACAGCAGTTTTCGAATTCCGGGAAAATAAAAAAATAATTTTGGGAGGACAAATGACATGGAATCAAAAATGAAAGTAATGATAGCGGATGGGAATCCGGACTTCAGGATGATGTGCCGGGAGAATTTAAGCCGCTTGGGAGCGGATGTGCAGGAGGACGCAAAAAATGGCGAGGAAGCTGTCAGTTACATAGCGAAAAACAAGCCGGATATTGTTCTGGTGGACGCGTGGCTTCCGAAGCTTGACGGCATTCAGGTGATAAAAAGTGTTAAACAGATGGGATACGACAGCAGACCGGCATTTATTTTTATGAATTACGAAGGTGCAATGAGTATGTTTTTAGAAGCGACAGAGGCAGGCGCATCCTATTGTATTTACAAACCCTTTAATTACAGTGTGCTGTTTGAGAGAATGCAAATGCTTTATAATAAAAACAGGGAGACAGGCAGCGTTCAGGATTCCCGTCCGATGGAGCTTACAGAGAACGATATCGAAACTCAGGTGACAAAGGTGATTCACCAAATCGGTGTTCCGGCACATATCAAAGGATATCAGTACTTGCGTTCCGCAATCATTATGGCGGTGCATGACAATGAAATTATCAACTATGTAACGAAAATGTTGTATCCCTCTGTTGCTAAAAAGTATCAGACGACGTCGTCCCGAGTGGAACGTGCCATACGGCATGCCATTGAGGTTGCTTGGGATCGCGGAGATGTGGATACGTTAAATTCCTACTTTGGATATACCATACAGAACAATCGTGGAAAACCGACCAATTCGGAATTTATTGCAATGATCAGTGACAATTTGCGGCTGAAAAACAAACTTTCTTGACTTAATATAATACAGTATTCTGTTTGACTCGGTTAGGGGGAGTCCAACAGGAGAAAAGTGACCGCCGGCACTTGCCGGCGGTCACTTTTTTTATAAAAAGTTAGGACGGAGCTTTGAAAAGAATGAGTTGGCAGACTTTCGTTTGGTTCATTCAGAAAATATCTCAAGAAAAATATACCAATCACCGGCGCAGCCGGCGGTAATGAAAATTTACTGTACGTATATTTCATATCATAAGAATCATACCATAACCGGTATTAAAAATGGGATGTAGATATAGGGTGGGGATATAAACATAGAAAAAATATTGTAAGGTATTGACAAGGAATGAAATCACATGGTACAATATAAAATGTAATAAGTGAACAGTAATTAAAGAAGTTAATCACAACAAACTGAAAGGAGTACAGGAGGCGCCGCCAAATGCGGACGGCCTCGGTAGTGCGGAAAAAATGAAAATCAAACTGCAAAAAACCATGGCGCTGATTTTATCCGTGTTGATGGCAGGAAGTGTATTTGTATCCTGCGATAATGACGGAGAAGGGGGAGGAGGGACCAATGAGGTAACGATTCCGTCGTCTACACCCGACCAAGAAGGTTCTCCCTCATTTGAAGGAATTGACTTAAATGAATACAAAGGAACAACCGTGAAGATCGCAATGCCGGCAGCTTCCGGAACGACTTACTGTGACATGTTCCTGTATGCGGAGAATTATACCGGAGATACTGTCAATGACGCAGTATATGAGCGTAATAAAATGGTAGAAGACCGATTTGGAATAACGCTGGAATTTTATTCCTCAGAGACGGTAGCGCAGGATCTGAGAAAATTGATTATGACAGACGACAATCCGTATGAAATCGCTTTTATCAACGGCGTCAACTTGAGCAGCTTGCTGCAGAGCGGTTACTTAAAGGATCTCAATGAATTGAAATACTGTGACTTTACAAAGGAATATTGGGATCAGAACTGCTATGAGAATCTATCCTTCAACGGCAAAACATATTATATGATCAGCGATATTTCCTCTGCAATGATGTACGGATCCTCAGTTACATTTTTCAACAAAAACATGATTGAGGAATTCAAGCTGGAAAGTCCTTACGAGCTGGTAGACAGCAACGAGTGGACGTGGGAAAAGCTTGTTGAGATGGGTATGGCGGTGTCCTCGGATCTCAACAACGACGGTAAATGGAATGAAAACGATCGTTATGGTGTGTTCAACTTCGGTGTGGATTCGGCAATGGCGGCTTCCGGAGTCAGATATACAAGAAATAACTCAGACGGCATACCTGAAATCGTTTTCCTGAAGGAAAATGCTGACAGGACGATTGAGATATACAATATGCTTTGTGATGCAGCCGAACTGAAGGGCTTTGACCTCGATGCCAACAGCATTAGTGAAACAGTTGACCAAAGTGCATATATGCACAAATGGGACTACTGCCGCGGTGCCATGTTCGGCGGCGATAAGGTTCTTTTCTGTCTGTCAGGACTTCGTACATCGGATCTTCTGACGAATATGGAATCTGATTACGGAATTGTTCCCCTGCCGAAGTATGACGCGGAGCAGAGCGAGTACTACAGTACCATAGACCCGAATTTCTCATGGCTGATCATTCCGGTTACCAACCAGAGAATGGACTTTATATCCTGTGTGCTGGAATATATGGCATATGCTTCAACAGATACTGTTAACTATGCATTCTATGATAAGGTGATGAAGGGACAGCGTGCAAGCGACCCGGATACTACCCGTATGTTGGAAATGATTAGAGGTACTATGCTTTATGACTTTGCTTATCTGAATGATATCGGTATTTCATCAACAGTTTCCAACTCTGTATCCAAGAGAACACTGACCTCGTCCTTTGCATCCAATGAGCGTTCCATCCAACGCAAACTGCAGAACATTATCGATCAGTTTGGATAATTTAATCCGGACTGAATCAAAGGGAGGCGGCCTATGCACGGTGAATCATTCAGAGTTGTGATTAAGAGAAGAGTATCGTTGCTTTTAGCTGTTCTGTTAATAGGAAGTGCAATAACGGCGTGTGAACAAAACGGAGGAAACACTAACAATACAGGAGCCGTAACAATTCCGGTGACCACGCCGGAGCAGCCCGGCTCCCCCTCCTTTGAGGGGATGGATTTAAATTCTTATAAGGACACAACATTTTATATTGCCGGCCCATCAAACAGCGGTTGGACTTATTCCGATCCGTTTTTGTTTGCGGATAGCTATACCGGCGATACAGTGAACGACGCGGTATACGAACGGAACAAACAGGTTGAGGATCGTTTTGGAATAACGTTGGAATTCTACTGTAACGACAATGTGGTTTCCCATGTTCGCAAATTGATCATGACGGATGATAATCCATATGATGCGATGTTCATGCAGGGAAGTCAGGTAATAGGCATGCTGCAGTCTGGTTATCTTAAAGATCTGAATGAGCTGAAATATTGTGATTTTACAAAGGATTATTGGGATCAAAACTGTTATCGCGATCTATCTGTCGGCGGAAAAAATTACTGTATGGTCAGTGATATATCAGCGGCTATGCTATTTGGTACAAACGCGGTTTTCTTTAACAAGGATTTGATAGACGAGTATCACCTTGAAAGTCCGTATCAGCTTGTGAAAGATAACAAGTGGACATATGAAAAGTTGGTAGAAATGGGTTTGGTTGTGTCTAAGGATCTGAACAACGACGGAAAATGGGATGAGCACGATCAATACGGTTTCTTTCCGATCAGTGGGACCGCAATGCTGCAAAATTCAGGCGTGCGTTTTACGGAAAACAATGCTGAGGGAAATCCGGAGGTTGTTTTCCTGAAAAAGGATGCCGAGAGAACGGTAGCTGCCTTTAATCTGTTCTGCGATGCAGAAGAACAGTTCAGCCATACATATTCAGAAGATCTGGATGTCAGTCCGTTTCTGCACATTTGGGATTTTTCAATCGGAGGGATGTTCGGGGGAGGCAAAGTGATGCTCATGTCTTTCCGCTTGGGCGCCTCTGAATTGCTGACTAATATGCAATCGGACTATGGTATTGTCCCGGCACCAAAATTTGATGAGGAGCAAAGTCAGTGGTGTCATTTCCTTGATCCTAATTTCTCGGTGCTTACCATACCGGTTACCAATGAGCGAATGGATTTCACCTCTTGCGTGTTGGAATATATGGCGTATGCCTCAACTGACACGGTTGTCCATGCGTTTTTTGATAAGGTGATGAAAGGTCAGCGTGCACATGACCCGGATACCATTGAAA
>CAKTAA010000062.1 GCA_934526185.1 uncultured Eubacteriales bacterium
GAACTGCAGATGGCAAAGACGCTCATCGGCGCAATGGGGAAAGCCTTCGAACCGGAACAATACAAGGATGAATACAGAGAAAAGCTGTGGCAGATCATTCAGGCCAAGATCCAGGGCAAAGAGATTACCGCGCCAAAGGAAACGATCGTCAATGTCGTCGATTTGATGGATGCGCTGAAACAGAGTCTCGCACAAGCGGGCGCCGCAACATGAGCGATCTGTTTACGGATAAAAATGTTCGTCCGATGCTCATCGGGGCGGAGGGAGAAGCCTTCGATTCGCCGGACTATCTGTATGAGCTGAAACTGGACGGAGAACGCTGTATTGCGTATCTCGCTCCCACGTCAGGAACAGAACTGCGAAACAAACGGAATCTGAAGCTGCTTCCGAAGGTGCCGGAGTTGTCTGGGATCCACCGACAGGCGACCTGCCGGTGCATTCTGGACGGCGAGCTGGCGGTAATCAGAGACGGGAAGCCGGATTTCTATGAGATCCAGCGGAGAAGCCTGATGAGCACTCCGCTGAAAATTGAGCTTGCGGCAAAGAAGTATCCGGCCTGCTTTACTGCCTTCGATATTCTGTATTACGAGGACCATCCGGTTACCGATCTGCCCCTGAGCGAACGCAAAGCGCTTCTGCAAAAGGCGGTCATAGAAGAATCCGCCCGCTTTGCGGTATCGAGGGTGGTGGAAAACAACGGCGTCGCTTTTTTTCGGCTTGCCAAAGCGCGGGAGCTGGAGGGCATCGTCGCCAAACGGAAGGACAGCCGCTACTATTTCGACAAACGCACGAAGGACTGGATCAAGTGCAAGAACCTAAAGGATGCGGACTACGTCGTCTGCGGTTATCTTCCGAAGGAAAACGGCAGAATCAGCCTCGTCCTCGGACAGTATGCAGGCGAAACGCTGACATACAAAGGGCATGTGACACTCGGTGTCGGAGGCGGGAGCTTCCGCAGGATACGGGAGCTGCCGAGGCTTGACACGTCTCCGTTTGCAGCTCCGGCCGGCAACGAGCGCGCGGTATGGGTGGCACCGGTGCTTTGCTGCACAGTCAAATATATGGAGAAGACCGAATCCGGCCATCTTCGTCAGCCGGTTTTCAAGGGACTGCGGGAGGATAAGCTGCCGGAGGAATGTGTCGAGCATTAAAGCCGCATAAAAGCGCATAGGGCAAAGAACTCCCTTCTGCGCTTTTCCGATCGTATCGGTGATCGCCGAATGTGTGCGGATATGACCTTGAGGATTAAGGAATGAAGCGTGCGGTTTGCTTACTGTTGTCCCGCAACGTTATGGCATATCCAATGGCCTTGAGAAGTTTGGGCTTCCCCGGACTTTTAGTTTGTTCGTGACGGCCGGCATATTTGCCGGCCGTTAGGTATAGATATAAGGTTTTTTATTATGTGAAAAATATTTTTGTTTTTGCACGGAAAAACCGGGTTCTTTTGAACCCGGCCTCCGAATCTAATCCGCGACGGAATAGATTTCTGTTGCGTCTGCAACACATAACCTTTCCTTTTAACCCACGTCCCCATGCAGGGATCGACATAGTTGTTGTTGACAACTGTCCTAAATATACAATAGATTTTTGACATGCCCCCTGTCAAGTAGACATTTTTTGTGGACACCTGTTATGCAGCATAAGCATAACGGACTTCCATCGGGGTTTGTCCTGTCTTGAGCTGTATTCGCTCATTGTTGTAAAAATAAATATATTCATCCACAAGAGCCTTTGCTTCGTCAAAGGTTTGTGGCTTTGCTCTGTAAATACATTCGGTCTTCAGCATGCTGAAGAAGTTTTCGGCGCAGGCGTTGTCGTAAGGACACCCCACCGATGACATAGACGGTTTAATACCGTTTGCTATGGCAACGTTGTAATATGCCTGGGAGGTGTATTGAAATCCATTGTCACTATGCAGGATAAGCCCTCCGGAGGGCTTGGCGTTTTTCACTGCTGCACGTACCGTTTCAATCACCAGGCTTGCCGGCATTTGCGTTGCATATTTGTAACCCACAATACTGTTGTCATACAAATCCTTGATCATCGAAAGATACAAGAATCCCTGTTTTGTTTGTATGTAGGAGATATCTGTTACCCATTTTTCATTGGGCTTTGTCGCCTTAAAGTTGCGCATCAATTCATTGTTGTAATGGGTATAGGTGTTACAATCATAATGACGAAATCGTTTGCGTTTTCGTATAGCCAACAGATTATATTTGCGCATAATTCGCAAAACTGCTTTGTGGTTGATCACAAGTCCCGTTTCTCTCAGCAACCATATCTTAACACGGCGATAGCCATAGGTTCTATGTGCTTTCTTGTGGCATTCCACGATTAAATCTGCAATCACTTTGTCCTTGTCGGGTTCGTCTTTTCGATTCAACCATTTGTAATATCCGCTACGGGATACTTCAAGCAGCTTGCAGAGTTCTTCGACCGTGAAACGATCTCTGAACCGATGAATTACTTTGTACCGGAGTTCTTTGCATCCCACCTTTCGCACTCTTCCCGAAAAGCCCGTAATACCTCGTTTTCCATTTCTAATTGGCGTATCTTTTCTTCGGGTGTGTTCGGCTGCGGCTTTCTCGGTCGGCCTCTTTTGCGGGTACTTAGTCCTTCTTCTCCTCGCTTTTGGTAGTCCTGAAACCACTGCTTGAGCATACGGTATTGGATACCGGTTTCTCTCGTCAGATCAGCAACGGATATACCATCCTCAAAGTGGCGTTTAATTACTTTTAGCTTGTATTCTGCTGAGTAATATTTGGTGTTTTTTAGCGATTCCTTGCCTTTTTGACGGTAGTCGCGAAGAATGTAACACAGATAGCTTTTGCTGATGTCATATTCCTCACAAATCGCTTTTAATGTCTTATGGTTTTCCTCATGCTCTCGAATGATGGTAATCTTTTCTTCGTAACTAAACTGGTATTTTCCCATTTTTCTTCAACTCCTTGACTCTTTTATTATACATCAAGGTGTCCTATATTTTAATGTCTACTTTTTAGGTATCATATCAACGAAGACTGATCCCCATGTGTTATACATGAAAATATACGACTTGACGAAATGTACTGTTATCTCAATCAGTTGATAATACATACGATACGCATAGCAAAACCTTCCGGATCCAAAATGTCTACCGAGCACAAGAGAGAAGGTTTCCCCTGATACTCACACAAAACTTCTTCGACTGTCGTTGTATAGTTTTCAAGATTATCAATTTTCAGATGTTTCATAACCGCTTGGTCAATCAGGTTATTTTTTTCAGAATCATCAAGGAATGATTTTGATAAATCATCCGGGCAGTTGTCAATTCTTGTAAAACCATTAATTATTCCATCCCGATTAATGTCAATCACAACACGTATATCACATAGCAGCTCACGCTTGACCTGCCAATAAAGAGTGGCAAACCTAATATCTCCTTCATATCTACACACCTTAAAAGTATTGTAGATGGAAAAATCCACTAAATCTTTCATCAAACTTTCAACAGCTTGTCTTAATTGTTCATCAGACATTAATTCGAAATCTTCTATGGCCGGAAATGGTGTTATATTGTTAAACGAAATCAATTTTTGAGAATTTGCTTCAAGTGTAATAGAACCATATGTGCCGGCACCGTCAACACTGTAACGATCTATCCTCTGATTTGTGAATTCATTTAACCCGGTTTCGTCATATAAGATCTTATAATTATTTTGATTAATCCGAACCTCATTCAATTTTGCAGACGAGGCATCGATGATACGAACATAGTTGGTGTTTTCATAAATTGTACAAGAATATGTCTTTGCTATACATCCCGATAAAAACAATAGATTGCTCAAAAACACGAATGCTAAAGCAACTGTTTTTTTCATTATTCCATCTATTCCTTTCCATATCAGTCAGTCAAAAAAACGTGTATCCAGATCAGAACCATAGGTATTCCTGTTTTTTATAAAAGATATTTGTGAAAAATATCTGGTTTCATCGTATTCATCTTCCGTACTTTTATCTGCCAGCGCAAGAGATTCGCGGACTGTATACCCCATTGTAATGTATTTGATAAATTCCTGTGTCCAAAATACAATTGTATTTTGTTCAACTGTATCTGCGAATCCAATTACCACATCGACACCTTTGCTTCTAAAAAAATCCACAAAGCCACCTTCGCGTCCCGAATAACAGCAAGGCAATAATACCAATTTTAAATTTTGAAAAACCGAATTATCCAGTGCTTGAAGTTCAGACAAATACAATACTTCTGACGATGATAACAATAATTTGCCTTCACGTTCACCTCCGTGTGCTATGATACAAAAATAGTTTGAATTGGTTAATTGATCTATAAAAGTGGCTTTTGAAACTTCGCTCAAAGCGTCGCCCTGTATATGCGCGTTACTTTGATAATATTCAACAATATTTTTATGTAATGTTGAAGTGCTAATATCGCTATTATTATCTAGTGTAATTTGAGTGAATTTTTCGGTTGTTATTAATATATACCACTCATCCCGGTAACTGTTATTCAGAATATAATCGCCCTGAATGAGCTTGACGCCGTTGGAAGAACTCGATGAATCTGTGGCGAGTACATAGCTGCTGCCCGTTTGGGACGTCAGCTTGTATGCGCCGCTTGGCGTTGTCTCGATTTTCCACTTCATTCCGTTCGTCACCGAACCGCTCCGCAGTACGATGTCTGCATCAAGACCGGAGGAATCGTTGATTACGCCGAGATAGTAGGGAGTGGCTGCATTGGCTGATGGCTTGAATCATCACCATCGCTGAAAAGACCAACGCGATTTGACTACGGGCCGGGCTTGCCCCCGGCCCGTGAAAATATAATTTACCATTCCAAAGATGCGTACAATTATTGAGAAATGGGCGTATAAAGGATCTCCGCATGCGGCATTTCGTTCGTATCCGTATAGGAAACATAAATTTGTATATACGCTTTTCCGGCGTTATCCGTACAAATAACAGGATCGCTGTATTTCCAATCTTGTGTTTCCACCTGTTCCGCATAATCGGATAAAATTTGACATGCGTTTGAGACAGCTTCCGCCGACAATGATTCTTCCAAACCAAGGCAAGAAAGCATTTCGTGCCCATTAAATGCATATATTTCACCATTTTCTGTGATCCAAACCGTTGGGCAATCATATGTACGTACACCGTGTATACATTTTTCATACGAAACTGAATAAAGAGAATCCTTTAAATCAGAGACATGACATGCATCATATTCAGAAAAATAATCTTCTGTAAGGATCGTTTTCATAAAGGATTCGGCTATATTTGCCGCTTCTTCTTTTGTGATCTTTTTATAACTTCCGTCAAAAGTTAGAGTTCGACAGAAAAAACGAAGCGTATTTGTTCCCCGAAAATAATAATAATATTCGCCATTTTCTGTGCAATAAGCATCCTCTAACGCATCGGTATATTTATATTGCAGCTCGTAATTTTGATCCTGCAATTTTAAATTCCGGTGTAATGCAGCCGTTTCATCGATAAATGGAGCTATTTGTTTTTGTCCAAATTGATTGGGGTTAACTGCGAATAAAATCACATCATCTGTTTGTGGCAATTTTGTTGACTGTCCTTCATCGCTTTCAAAATAAATGATTTTTTTCCCCACCTGTTGTTCCGATTGCGATGGTTCATAGGAAATTTCTGAGCTGTCGGGATTTTCTTCAGGCGTCTTACAAGATGATGCAAAACATAATACAACCAGCACCAAAAATATAATAATAAAACTATTTTTGCTTATTTTCATGAGTAAATCCTCCTTAACGCTTTTATGCAAATACAAGCCGATTATTTTAATCTAAGTATTGTGAGCTGTCACCTACATATGTATAGGGGTATTCGCCCCGTGTTTCCGTTTTAGGCAGCCACACCTGATTTCCGGCACGTATTCTTCCTTCATTTATGCACGCTTCAATATTTTTACCCTCACTTGCGGCTTTCATAAAACCCCATAAAAAGTCATCAGAATTATTCGTAAAAACTGTGTCTGTTGTGCCTAAAACGAAATGAGCGCCTTTGTCAAAAGTTGCCGACAGCAGATTTACTGTTCGCTCCATTTGCAAATTAACTGCCGTCGAACATCCCAAATATAATGCACATCGAAGCGAAGCCAGACTGTTATAGGGCAATTCATCAATATAATGTCTGTCCGCTCCAACATAAAACATTGTTTCTCCTGCCGCAATTGACCCTGTCAATGAGCCGTTTTGATTGTAAAAAGACAACGATCCTTCCATAGCGTGTCCCCTAAAAATAAAAACGTCATCATAATCTCTTAAAGTATGATAGGCTTGCGCAGCCATTTCATTTGTGCTGTCAAACGTAGAATATCCCATTTGCATAAATCGACTGCGATAATCGTCAACTGTTTTTGTTGTGTCGAATGTTTCATTTGTGTCATTGTCCAAAAACTTGAAATTATATAAATCGCTTCTCCCTTTGTTGACTGCCATAAAAGACCAATATGATTTGTCAGAAACAGTTTCGGTTAATTCGATGCTGTTATCTTCCTTTTGTGTTAAATAATAGTTGCCCATGCGAATGATGTAATAGCCGGCATAATTGCCACTCTCCAAACGATAAACGTCAAACTTTTGTTTTACGGAATTTAAATCTGTTAAAAGCATTAATCCAACAGATGTAGAAAAGGTCAACACTTTGTTCGTGGAACTATATACGTTGATCAATTGGTATGAACCATCGCTTTGTTTTTCCGACTTCCATTTTAGTAAATCAGAAGCAGAGCGCGTTTTCGTAACAACAGGAGTGTAATTTGTATCAGATGCTTCAGAAAGCGATATAAAACGACCACTGATTTTATTCACAATATAATATTCTGTGTTATTATCAATACCAAGCGAATCTCTTACAAATATATCCATCGAAGCAGAATAGCTTTGTTTTGCACTTGTATCATAATATGTGGCGCTTATTGTTGCCACACCTTCTTTATGTGCAGTAATCACTCCGTCCGATGAAATGCTGATAACATTTGCGTTGCTGCTGCTCCAAGCAACAGGCAAAACGCCTGTATTGGAGTTGCATTCCAGCTGCATCGACTGCCCTAACAATATATAATCTTTAGGTGCAGATATATACATTTGAGGCTTATATACAATTGTCAAACTCGGACGATAATCGCTTGAACGGTTATACGAGCAGATCGTCTTGGAAATATACGACGAGCCATTCTCAACCGAGCCGGAAGCCTTGAACAGGATCCCCCGGGCAGCCGAATAGCTGCCGTTTTTCCAGCCCTTGACGGCCGACGTGATGTCAAAAGCATAGCGGTGCGACAGCGACGTCCCGCGTGCGGACGCACTGGTGCCGTTGGCATACGAGATCGTCCGCGACGACAGCGCCGCCGATGCGTAGTTGCCGGAGCCGGTGTTCGTCCAGTTGGCAGTGGATTCACTCCATACAGCTCCCGTAAAGGTGTGCGCATAGACTGTCAGCGCAGCGTCTTCGCACATCAGGTCACGCAGCTCGACCGTCGCGCTTGTGATTTGGGAAGCGCTGTCGATCACCGACAGATTGAGCGACGGGAAGCGCATCAGGATCCGCGAAACGCCGTAAGTGGCGCGTTTGCCAACGGTCAGCGACCACGAGTCGCCATCAGAGCCGGACAGGCTGTTGAGTGTGACGTCTTCGATCGCGCCTGCGCCGCTCGCACCGTAGTTGACGCTGATGGTGGGATCGATGCGGATCGGGTATGCGGTGCGCTCATCCTTCAGATAATCCGCATCCACGTGGATCGTGAGTTTGTATTCTTCGTTTGCCCGAATGGTTTCAGCGGTCATACTGCCGAAAGTATTGTTGCGCTCGTCTGCGGTGAAAATGATGATATCGCCCAGATAAGCCCTGGTTTCACCGTCCGCATCGACAAGGCGGAACCCTTCGCCCTGTTCGACCAGCGTCAGGCCGTCCGTATAGAGGCGGAAGGTGTATTCCGTCCGACCGGTGTATTCGCGGACGACAATGTCTTCCTTGAATCCGTTGTAGGTCGGCGTATATTCCAGGATGGTGGATGCGTCATACACATACGCAACCGACTTTCCCTCGTTTGTGGTCGAAGCCGTCGCAGAAATCTGTGTAAGCTCCGTGCCTGCCGGGGCTTGTGAAGCCTGTTCCGAAACGGCTGGCTGAACGGAAAGCGAAGCATCGGTAAGCTCGGGTACAAGCTTCAGATCGATTGCGCTGTCTTCATCTCCGTATGTAAGCCGGACGCCGTCCGACAGCTTTTCGGGGAAAAGAGAAACGACGTCCGTATCCGCCGTGAAATAGCCGATCTCCGCCTTGTGCGAAAGCGCCGGAGATTTGTCACGGACAACGCCGCTGCCGTCCACATACTTGATGGGATAATCGAACACGCGCATGACCCTGGAGCCGTCTGAACGGGCAAAAATCAGCGTGTTCAGGTTGGGTTCCTCGCTTTTCAGCCGGGCAACATAGCCGTTGTTAAGCGCCTCAGCTTCGGTGATGACGGAAGGAAATTCCGGTATGGTTCCAGATATGCTTTCAACAGGTTCCGCAGCCGCAGGGAATGTGTCATCAAGCGGCGTATTTTCGGCCATCGATTGAGAAGATCCGGCGGGTAGGGACACTGCTGCCGCCCGGCCTGATACCGGTAAGCAGGCAACCAGCAATGTCAAACACAGCAAAAGGGATAACCATCGTTTTTTACAAATTCCTGCGTTCATATTCGTTTCTCTCCTTTTTATTTCGTTATTCTATATATTCATCCTCCCGGTATGGTTCCAGAGTAAATATGGGCAATCCGAACGATTTTTGTCACATATTATTCCATTTATTTTCGCTATTTTCATAATATCAAACGTTATGTGGTTTGTCAATATGTTTTGGAAATGTTTCGGAAAAATAGTATGAATTCTGCCGATCCGCACGTTTTTGACAATGAAAATCCCCCCAAAGCTTTTGTTGAGTGTGTATAAGGCAGTGTTCTGAGAAACACACGGAAATCGGAATTGCAGGGCGGAAACGTGAGTGCGGATCGAAAGCTTAGTTCTCTTTTCCTGTATATGCTGATTTTTTTAAATTTCTCCATTGTTCTTTCAGTTAAGGCCGGTCCCAAAGGCTCTGATAACATCTTCGCTTTCTCTTCCTGAGATGGATTTTCCTGTTGCGTTTTCAATAGCATCTAAAAGCATTTTTGCTCTATGCACAATATGCTTATCAAAATCGTCATTACGGCAGCTATCCACATCAATCCAATGGGACTTAAGATATTCATCAAGAATTGCTGTATTCACTTTACCTTTATTCTCAATTTTTCCTAAGTACTTACTTGGAGCAACCCCGCCAATTTCACGGTTCGTTGAATAAGTAATTGGCGTTTTATTCACGATGGAGTTCCATTTTTCTCTTGGATAGTTCTGTTTTTCGCAGTAATCTCTCGGAAAAACATGATGAATATCAATATTCTCAGATTTATATATAGTGAAGTCCATTTCTCGTCCACTAATAAAATCTTTGCAATGGTTTTTTAGTATCAGCGCCATTATTCCTTTATATGCGGCTGACTGTCTTGATTGGAGAGTGATAAGTCTCGTAGGATTGAAGTATGCTTCTTGAACTGTTTTCGGAGTGGCAGTATCATTTTTTACCCATTCCATTACACCAACAACATCGTTGACATAGCGAGTTTCATTGGCACTGCCATACAGTTCGCTAAACACACCGCACCAATACCATTGCTTGATTTTATTTTTTATATTCGTAACTTTAATTCTATTCCCCTCATCCAACAATGTGCATATTACCGCCAATGGAATAAGCTGAGTTGAATACGGCAAATCACGACTTGAGAAAATACGCTCCTCCTGAAGCATTTTCTCCGCTTCAACAAATCCGTCGGATAATATATCAGCATATTTCTTATAGTCGCTAAGAGATAAATTCAATACATCTTTCTTTTTACAACTTACTGTCCCGCCTTTTTTATAAGTTGACAACAAGGTGCAAGCAACGAGAAAATCTGTTGCTGTAATGATAGATAGCAAATCACCGGTAAAGAATTTTTCTCTCCTGTTCTCCCAGTCTTTTCTAAGTTCAAAATCATCCATTGCAAAAATAGCTGTTACGAGTTCAAATACTGTCAGAGAAACGCCACCGGTATTTACATTTTCAAACACTTGACACACAGCTTCTTTTGGAGTTTCCTTGCCAAGAAAAATTACTGGCATTTTATACTGCATTGTCTGCATAATGACTTTCGTATTAAACTCTGTAAACTCTTTAATTGCTTCCGGATTATAATTGCAATACGCATAATATTGATTTTGCCAGTTCTGCACTTCTGTGAAATTTAAAATGATATTGAGTGGAAACATTTTCTTTTCAAATTCTTTTGTGCGGTCGGACAAATCCAAGTCTACATTTCGTCCAAAATTTGATGTTACAATTCTGTTCTCAGGGACAGAAAAGATGGCATCCACTCTGTCACACGCAGGACTAAGGGCTTTTTCAATATTTATGTAATAATATCTGTATATTTCTTTGCCTTTATCTGTACGGGTATGCACCGGAGCAGAGTTAAACAGGGCAGAATAAATTGAAGTTAATCTCTGCTGTCCGTCAAGAATAAGTTCAGAAGGTATATTACCCTTTGACGGAGCACCCTCTATCGTTCTATATTTGAAACGAACATTTTCATTTCCATACTCCAAAAACATAGCTGCTCCTACCGGAAAATTGCTTGTGATGCTCGCAATAAGAGCCCGTATTCTATTATCTTCCCAAACCCAACCTCTCTGAAAATCAGGGAGCTGAGTTTTACCTTCGTTTATACCGGACATTAGTTCGGTAATCGGTTTATCGTTTGTTTGCATTGTATTTTTCCTCCCTATTTATTAGCCTCCAACAGCAGAATCAAATCTACCTTCAAATTTGCTTTGAAGTTGTCACGGGTAGACCAATCGGTATATCTTAACATAACTTTAATTTTTTGAAAGCTCAAGCATCTTTTTATTCGGATATTCATTATCGAACTTGTATCTCTTTGCAACGGCTTTCAGATTATCATAAAAAGCTTTTTTCTCGTAATCTATCCCTAATTTTTGAATAAATCCTTTTCCGTTTTTTGCTCCGCAAGCAGGTTGGCAAGCTTTCCGGCAATGTGATTACTCTTTTTAAAGTGGTATATCAACTTTCATACCACTTATTTCATCTAAGATGTGTTCTTTATAAATCAAAAACAAATCCCAGAATTTATTTTTGTTTTGTTGATAGGAATTATGTTTTATTCCAAAAATATCCCGTATTACAAATGGGAGAACCCAGTCTGCAATTTGTGTTACCATTTTTATATGGGACATACCAATACAATTAATCATTTTTGAGTAGTTTTCTGAAAACCATATATTATCTGTCCATTGTTTATTTTGTCTGAACGCATCAAAAGACTTTTCAAAACACTTGCGATAAATACTACCTACATTATCAGCTAATTGGATCAATTCGTTTTCTTTGCTATCAACAAAATTGATATAAATATTGCTGTTTTCAAAAGATTGATTATATTCATCTTCATAATCACTCAAACGATCATGAAAAATTATTGTATTATTTATGTCTATGTTATCTTGGTATTTTAAGCATAGAAGAATTTCGCCTAACGCAGTCATATTCACAAAATTGACGGTGCTTTTACAACTATATGCTTCATATACAAGGGGAAACTCACCATATTCTTTTTGTGCAAGCATTCTCTTTGCAAAAGCAATATACAGATTACAATCATTTGTACTTAATTTTACAAATGGGAACGAAATCAAATATCGAAGAAAATCCTCTTTTGATCTATCGGTATTTTTCTGTACTGCAAAACAATATTGAAGAAACAATTTTTCATCTTCGCCGGCAAGCGCACTTGCATATTGATAAAACATAAGCGTTTCCTGTTCTTGAAAAGCTCTTCCAAAGATATATACTGATATTAAAGTAGAAAGATAAAATATTTTGTCATAGTTACAGATGAAGAAATGCTTGTCATCAATTATTTCTTCAATAAAGTGTTCTAAAGCTTTGTTATTTTGCCGTGTCATTAAATCTGAACCCTTAATTTCATCTACAAATCCAAACTTTTCCTTGAAATTGCGATATTTATCCAATAAAAAAGCTTCATCATTATCCCCGTCCACAAATACACCCGCTAATACGAAATGGCGTTGCCCATCATTATACAATCTCCTATTTTTGTTGGGCATAACGCAGCCAGAATAGCCTGACTCATCAAAAAACAATTTCAAAGGATTTCCACCTCTCGTGAATGATAATTTAGCAGTTTGAAATCCGACTTTCCTTTTTAAGAATTATTGACCTAAAGTGTTAGCACATCGGTGGTGACATTGTCGCCCACGGTTCAATTTTCCAATAGTGTAATGGATGAATATTCTATTATAGCACTTTTTGACGAATTGTTCAACCGATATGTATGTGTTTGCTATATTTTAGAAAGTCAATTATATTTTTCGTATCGAAAGTGTGCCTGCCATAACCGGCGGGCAATTTTTTGCCTTTTTCCGAAATACCGTTCCCCAAACGGGGAGTTTTTCGTTGGAAAAAGCCCGAAACTGAGTGTGCCTTTAGGCTCTATTTGTCCAAATGAGTGAAGGGCTGTTCTATAATTTGCAAATATTTTT
>CAKTAA010000063.1 GCA_934526185.1 uncultured Eubacteriales bacterium
GCTTTAGCCATTGTCATGCATACTTGCTCCAGCGCATCACGGAAATCATCGTATGCACCCCCTATATCGGATATTTCGGGGTTTTTCGCAGCGCCGGAGGCCAAAATACAGACCATGTCGTTGGTGCTGGTATCGCCGTCCACACTCACCATGTTAAAGGTATTCGGTATTACCTCCTTCAGCGCCTTATCCAACAGCTCCGCGCTAATCGCCGCGTCCGTTGTCAAAAAGCCGAGCATGGTCGCCATATTCGGTTCTATCATCCCGGAGCCCTTGCAAATACCGCCGATTTTCACTTCCGTTCCGTCAAGCGCGAAAGAAAAAGCAAACTCCTTTTTTTTCGTATCCGTTGTCATAATAGCGACCGCCGCCGACTCGCTGGCTTCCGCAGTATCCTCCAAAGCCTCCGCAAGCAGCGGTATACCTGTGACAATGGGTTCAATGGGTAGAGGAACGCCGATGACGCCCGTCGAAGCTACGATAATATTGTCCTCTTCTATGCCGAGAATTCCGGAAAGCGTTTTACATGTCAGATTGGCCTTTTCATAACCGTCGCTGTTGCAGGTATTGGCATTGCCGCTGTTGCATATAACAGCCTGTGCAATGCCGTTGGACAGATGCGCGCGTGTGACGCCTACCGGTGCTGCAAAGACGCGGTTGGTCGTATACACTCCTGCCGCCGGGCACGGGTGATCCGCACAGATAAGCGCAAGATCCTTTCTGCTTTTGCTTTTCCGCAGGCCGCAGTGAATCCCTGCAGCCCGGAATCCCTGCGGCGCCGTAATGCCGCCGGAGATTGTATTTAATTTCAATTGTTGCTTCATAATTTAATTGATCCTTTCTCAAGTTTCAAGCAGCATCGCTCGGCTTCAGATTCCGCAAAGCGTCTGCCGTTCACGTTGATTTCCGTCCGGAAAGTCAAGCAGAATAAAAAGCGCTTCCCTCACGTTCGCTGCTGTCAGATACATGCAGCGTGTCTGTTGGCATTTTAATACATAACCAACATACACCCAAAAGCTCTGTATATCTCTTCGCCTTTGAAAGAAGTCGGATAAAACTGCCATCTTTAGGAAATTATAAAACCCAAGTCAAAATGCCGGCGGAAGCAGACGAAGTCCTGTATCCTCCTCCAAACCAAATCGGATGTTCATGTTCTGAACAGCTTGTCCGGCTGCTCCTTTCACCATGTTGTCTATGCAGGAGCTGACAATCAGCGTATTGGTTCTGATGTCGCTGTGCAGAGAAATATCGCAGTAATTAGAATACTTTACATCACGCAGATTTGCATACGTTCCCTCCGGCTTGACACGCACAAAGGTCTCCTGTTTATAGTCCTCTTCATATGCGGCGCGGATTTTCTGCATATCAGCTCCCTGCGCCATTTTCACATAGATTGTGGATTCAATGCCGCGGTTGAGCGGCAGAAGGTGGGGAACAAACACAACGGTCACTGCTGTCCCGCAAAGCTCCGAAAGTGTTTGCTCAATTTCCGGCGTATGTCTGTGCAATCCCGCCTTATAAGCAGAGAAAGCCTCATTGGTATTTGGAAAATGTGTGTTCTGCGTCAGCGATGCACCCGCTCCCGTCACCCCGGATTTGGAATCAATGACGACAGACGAGGTCTGAACCAGCCCTCGTCTCAGTACCGGCCCCAGTCCAAGAGCGATACTTGTAGGGTAGCAGCCCGGATTTCCTATCAAATCTGCCTTTTTTATCTCATTACGGTAAAGCTCCGGCAATGCGTACACAGCTTTTTCGTGAAGCTGCGGCTTTGCATATTCCTTTTTGTACCACACGGAATATGCCTCGGCGTCATGCAGGCGGAAGTCGGCTCCCAAATCGATAAAAACCGCGCCGGCTGCAAGACACTGCTCTGCATACGTTTCCGAAAGCCCGTGGGGAAGAGAAGCGAACACCACGTCGCACTTCGGAATCAGTGTCTCCGCTTTCTCCAGTGGCATTTCGCAGATTTCCTGAAAATTGGGATAGACCTCCGCCAGTGTTTTTCCTTCATAGGATACAGAGGATACAGCAGTGAGCGTCACCGACGGATGCTGCAGCAGAATTCTTGCCAGCTCCACCCCTGCATACCCGGTTGCCCCTATAATTCCCGCTTTGATCGTTTCCATGAGTCCGGTTTTCCTTTCAGTATGGATTATACGCGGGTATTTTCATGCAAAAGTATCTTTTATTCCCGCTGTATGCTTTGTTTATCAGAATTTATACACCTGTTTTACTGTTCGTACCTGCATTCGGTTTCGAGAAACCGGCGCAGCGTTTCAAGCTGATGCTCCACAGCTTCTCGTGCCGGTCCTCCGGTCACCTTCCGCTCGTTCACACAGCGGAGCAAGTCTATAGCATCGTAAACGCCCTCGTCAAAGATGTCCGAGAACGTATGGTATTCATCAAGCGTGAGCGTCTCCAGCGTTTTTTCGTTTTCGATACAATAAGCAATAAGCCCGCCTGTTATTTTATAGGCGTCACGGAACGGCATGCCTTTTCGCACAAGAAAATCTGCACAGTCCGTTGCGTTAATGAAGCCGCCTGCCGACGCACGGCGCATGTTGTCCTCTCTCACCCGCATGGTTTTGAACATCTCGCCGAACACCTCGATAGAGACTTTCGTATGCTCAATCGCATCGAAGATGGCTTCCTTGTCCTCCTGCATATCCTTGTTATAGGCAAGGGGAAGCCCCTTCATCATGGTCAGAAGCGTCGTTAAATCCCCGTATACGCGCCCGGTTTTTCCGCGCACCAATTCCGCAACATCCGGATTTTTCTTCTGCGGCATAATCGACGATCCCGTGGAATAGGCGTCATCCAGATCTACGAATGCAAATTCCGAGGAGCACCAGAGAATAACCTCCTCAGCGAATCGGCTCATGTGCATCATAAGAATGGAAAGCGCAGCAGCCATTTCGAGAACAAAATCCCGATCGGAAACCGCATCCATACTGTTTTGCGTCACACCATCGAATTTCAAGCGTTTGGCGACAAACTCCCTGTCAAGCGGATACGTTGTTGCCGCAAGTGCTCCGGAACCGAGCGGCATATAATTCATCCTCTTTCTCACGTCAGCCAATCTGCCGCTATCTCGCATCAGCATCTGTGCATATGCCAAAATATGGTGTGCAAAGGTCACCGGCTGCGCACGCTGAAGGTGTGTATAACCGGGCATTACCGTTTCTGTGTGCTGTTCCGCCTTTTCCAGCAGTATGGAAAGTAGGGAATGTACGGTATCCCGCATGGTGTCGACTTGCCCGCGCAGATACATGCGAAGATCGAGCGCCACCTGATCGTTGCGGCTGCGGGCGGTATGCAGCCGCTTTCCCACATCACCGATCCGTTCCGTCAGAAGCTGCTCCACATACATGTGGATGTCCTCCGCATCCGTGTCAAATGTCACGGCTCCTTCTTCCATATCACACTACAGCTCTCCGAGCGTCTTTACCAGCAGCACCGAGTCCTCCTGCTCTATAATGCCGCATTTTCCCAGCATCTCTGCATGCGCCATGCTTCCGGTAATATCCTCGCGGAACATCCGGCAGTCAAACGGCAGTGAAGCGTTGAAATCGTTTACGCGTCTGTCCGTATCCTTTTGAAAGCGTCCTGCCCACATTTTCATCTGGCAACTTCCATCCTTTTCCTCAATATGATTCTGCTTGCGCTGTTTATTCGATACATCGTCCGGCGAACCGTATCCGGACGCCGCCGGTTCTATGTCAAACCGGCGGCGCCGCGTCCGCTGAATTTTCGGTTTATTTGTCTTTCCTCTTCTGGTCTGCCATTGCTTTGACCTTTATCGGAAGCCCGAACAGGTTAATGAACCCCGCCGAATCCGCCTGATTGTATACGTCGTCTTCTCCGAAAGTTGCGATCTCCTCATTGTACAGCGACCACGGCGAGGTGACGGATGCCGGAATAATGTTGCCTTTATACAGCTTGACCTTGACATCACCTGTCACGGTCTCCTGCGTTTTATCGACAAAGGCGGATAGTGCCTCGCGACAAGGCGTAAACCACTGACCGAAATACACAAGATCTGCAAATTTGCCGGCCAGCATCTGCTTCAGATGCATGGTCTCACGGTCAAGCGTTATACTTTCCAGAATTTCATGCGCCTGATAAAGAATGGTTCCACCTGGTGTTTCATACACGCCGCGGCTCTTCATACCGACCAGACGGTTTTCCACAATATCAATAACGCCGATGCCGTTGCTCCCGCCGAGTGCGTTCAGCTTTTCCATCATTTCTACAGCGCCGCAAGCCTTGCCGTCGATGGCCGTCGGCACACCCTTTTCAAAGGAAATTGTCACATAAGTCGGCTTATCCGGCGCAGCCTCAGGCGAAACGCCCATTTCCAGTATTTTGTCATACATCGGTTCGTTTGCGGGATCTTCCAGATCCAGACCCTCGTGGGAAAGATGCCACAGGTTCTTATCCTTAGAATAGTTGGTTTCCCGCGAAACGGGTATTGAAATGCCCTTTGAAATCGCATAATCAATCTCTTCATCGCGTGATTTTAAATCCCATACGCGCCACGGCGCGATGATTTCCATATCCGGTGCAAAGGCCTTAATGGTAAGTTCAAAACGAACCTGGTCATTTCCCTTTCCCGTACAGCCGTGAGCTATGGCATCCGCCCCCTCTGCCTTTGCAATCTCCACCATACGCTTTGCAATAACAGGACGCGCAAAAGAGGTACCGAGCAGATAGGTATTCTCATATTTCGCCCCTGCTTTGACTGTAGGATAAATATAGTCTTCTATAAATTCCTTGCGCAGATCCTCAAGATACAGCTTGGAGGCACCTGTTTTCAGAGCCTTTTCCTCAAGGCCGTCCGTTTCTTTTCCCTGTCCGACATCTCCGCACACAGCAATGATTTCGCTGCCCGGAAAATGGTCCTTGAGCCACGGAATCATAATGGATGTGTCCAAACCGCCGGAATATGCCAGAACAATTTTTTTAATCTCTTTTTTCATCATGCCAACCTCCGTATATTTGTCAGGAGGACAGCCGCCCTCCGTGTAATTCTTTATTCCATTATACTGCATAATTATTCTTTTATCAAGATAAATTATGCATAATTATTCGATGTATTTCAGACAATTCTATACATACTGCACAAATGCAATGAGCTTTCCTCTATCAGTACGGGTCCCCACAGTCATACAAACCTTTTTTGGGTTTTGCGATTTAAATGCGTGCCAGTCCGCATCTTCGTGCTTCTCCTGCCACAGCATCCGCAATTGCTCCGCAGACACGCGGATCGAGGGGGGAAGGCAATATATAATCCGCGCAAAGTTCATCTGGCGAAACCAGTCCCGCAAGTGCATAAGCGGCAGCCATCTTCATGTCGTCATTGATGTCTCTCGCCCGTACATCGAGTGCACCGCGGAAGACGCCGGGGAATGCCAGTACATTGTTTATCTGGTTCGGATAGTCGCTGCGGCCGGTGCCCACAACTGCCGCGCCGGCCGCCTTTGCCTCTTCCGGAAGAATTTCCGGTACCGGATTGGCCATGGCGAATACAATCGGTTCGGGCGCCATCCGGCGAATCATATCCTTTGTCAGCAGACCAGGACGGGAAACACCAAGAAATACGTCAGCGCCTTCAATTACATCTCCAAGGCCACCCGCTTCCCTGTCGGGATTCGATATTTCCGCCGCACGGCAGTGCTCCTCGTTCATGCCCGCCATCCCCGGGAGTAGAGCACCGTTTTTATCCACGAAAATCAGTTTTTTTACACCTGCGCGCAAAAACAGTCTGCCGATTGCCAGCCCCGCTGCGCCCGCACCATTGATAACCACCTTGCTGCTTTCCAAATTTTTCTTTACAATTTTCAGGGCGTTGATCAGCGCCGCAGTAGCAATGATAGCCGTTCCGTGTTGGTCGTCGTGAAACACGGGTATATCGCATACCTCTTTGAGCCGCCGCTCGATTTCGAAGCATCTCGGTGCAGAGATATCTTCAAGGTTGATCCCGCCGAAGCTTCCCTGCAGCAGAGAGATCGTTCGCACAATTTCATCTACATCCTTAGAACGGATACAGAGCGGGAACGCATCAACGCCGCCGAATTCCTTGAACAGAAGGCATTTTCCCTCCATGACCGGCATTCCTGCCTCCGGACCGATATCCCCAAGTCCCAGAACCGCCGTACCATCTGTCACAACCGCTACAAGGTTCCAGCGGCGCGTCAGTTGATAGGATCGATTCGGATCCTTCTGAATTTCCAAACACGGCTCTGCCACGCCGGGTGTATAGGCAACCGCCAGATCTTCTTTGGTTTTTGCAGTAATTGTAGGGGTAATTTCGATTTTCCCCCGCCATTCATAATGCTTTTCAAGCGCTGTTTTTTTCTCCATTGCCACGTCCTGCCGGCCGTCTGCCGGCTCCTTTCCCGAAAAATATTTTACCGTCAATTTATCTGCCGGATATCACAGAACTGATAAATTGAATTTATCAGCAAAATTTCTTATGAGCAAATGACGCGCCGAATGAACCGAAACATTTTGCATTCCCGACAGAAAAGCGCATCCTATCAATTCTCCAATTATAGACAAAATTTTTGAAAAAATTTTTAAAAGGTTATATCTTATTTCTCTTAGTCGCATAAATATCCAAATAATAAAAAGAATAGCTTGTTTTTATTTATAGCTGTTTGCAGCATATTTCTCTAAGAGTCGAAAAAGTCCTTGAATAAAATTTCAAGTACCGTGCGGTTCTTTTCCGGTCCGTAAACGCATCTTGTTTTATCGTCAAGAGCAATAATTCCGCTTATATAATCAGAAATGAATGGTGTATATATCTGGAAGATCAGGGTATTACGCTACCATTTTCCTATCAACTGTAACAGTTACAATTTACAAGCATATAGTTCTCGCGCAACGTTAAATTTGCCGGCTTCTTCGACCTTTTATATCATGAAAAAAAATCAGCGGCTTGGCGCCGGCAAATCCACTGTGTATGGCTATCTGCGGTTTTTCAGTGATGTAAATTGACGTCATGGACATTATATCACAAAAATATGAAATTTTCATCAGCTTTTTTGCGGCGCAGCCCGCCAACCGCTATCGTGTATTTTAATATTACCTCAACTGTGCGTGTCACTTTATATTGTACCGTTGAGTTAAGGCATCAAAAAACGCCAAAGTATTCTTTTAAGCGTTTGAAATCATAATTTTATGCCTGAAAATCGAACATTCATGCAGTTTTCGACGCTTTCATTTTTTATGTGAAAAAAATATAATACTGTTTTTTTATTTTAACACAAAAGCCTCCTACATTTCAAGACAAATTCATGAATATTCGGATACTTGAATTTGATATACATATTTTTCAAGGTTTATTTTCTGACGTCCGTTGAAAACTAAAAAGGAAATTCAAATCATGAAAAGCAGCCCGCTAAAATGCAATTTAACTTTTGGCAAGAAAGCGGGGCTCAAGCGGCTGTGCCGATTGAGGTACCAGCACGCAACATCAGGAAAGGCATGGTATTTATGAAAATTATCAAACGAAGTCTGTCAATGCTGCTGCTCACCGGGCTAATGTTTCCCGTGCTTCACGCGCTGGCTGCGTCCGGCGCTCAAAATTGGTATTTTAAAAAAAACGAAAATCACGAACAGCCGCCTCTCGACACACAGCTTCTGTATACGGAAGAGCTGGACGCTTATTATGTAGATAAAAAGGCAACGGCTGATGATCCGGTTCTCTATCTTACCTTTGACGCAGGATATGAAAATGGCAATATCGAAAAAATACTGGATGCGCTGAAAAAACACAATGCCAGCGCCGCCTTTTTCGTGCTCTCCCATTTGGTGCAGAACAACACCGATCTGATTGTACGCATGCAGGAGGAAGGTCACACCGTCTGCAACCACACGGCTTCCCACAAGGATATGAGTAAGGTCACGGACTTTGCTGCCTTTGAAGCCGAGCTGAAAAAAATGGAGGAAATCTGTCTGAGCTGTTCCGGCGTCACAATGAGTAAATACTACCGACCGCCGGAGGGAAAATTCACACGTGAAAACCTTGAATTTGCAAAACGAATGGGTTATTCCACCATATTTTGGAGCTTTGCTTACGCAGACTGGGACAACAATAAGCAGCCATCACCGGAAGCCGCAAAAGAAAATATATTAAAGCATACCCATAACGGGGCAGTGATTCTGCTGCATCCGACATCCGCTACCAATGCCCAGATTATGGACGAACTGCTGACGGCATGGGAAAAAGAGGGTTACCGCTTCGGAACCCTTGACGAATTGACCGGAAAAAAGACGGATTAAAGCTTTTTTCATCCCGTTCGGTTTTTCCACAAACCATAGTATACGAACTGAAACACAATCAACGCCAACAGCATTCATTGATAAGCTTCTCTGGGTAAAAGCATATAGAGATTATATAAATTATTGCTGTTATGAATTTCGTTTTTTGTTTTTAGTGATCGTTCTATATCTGAAAGGTATGATCATATGAAAAAAAAGCATAAACACTTGTTCAGATTTATTTTGGCGGTCGCCTGTACGGCATTTGCTGCGACATTGTTCCTATCCGCAAAGCCGTACACACCCGTTCGGGATGACAATGTTTTTTCACATCATAAAAATTCTCAGAAAAAAATCGCCCTTACTTTTGACGATGGTCCCCATCCGGTTTACACAGCACAAATCCTGGATCTTCTTGCTGAGTACAATATTAAAGCCACTTTTTTTCTGGTGGGAGACAATGTGCAGAAATATCCCAATCTGGTACTGCGAGAAGAAAACGAGGGACATGAGCTCGGAAATCATACCCTGACGCATCCAAAAATTGCGAAGCTGACAACACAGGCTCTGCAACTCGAAATTTTAAAAAATGAAAGAGTTATATATGAGCTGACAGACGAGAGAACAAAGCTCTTCCGACCTCCTGAAGGTTTATGTACTCAGAGAATTTCCGATTTGGTTTCTTCACTCGATTATAATATTATTCTTTGGAACATCGATACACTTGACTGGGCCCACAACAAATCGGAGGAAATCATTTCACTGGTTACAAATAAAATCCAACCGGGAGATATCCTGCTGTTTCATGATTATATCGTCGGAGAGTCTCCTACAATTGATGCTCTGAAAATAATCATTCCCTCTCTGCTGAAGGAAGGTTTTCAGTTTGTTACCGTCTCCGAGCTAATTCGCAGCAATTGATGATACCGTAACGGGGTCCAGGCGGACACAAATATCCGCCGAGACCCCGTCAGCTTCTTTATACTATCCACTATTCAAGTATAGCAGGCGCCGATCCATTCAATGTCGCCGACATTCAAAGCAGCCGATATTCTCCTATGCTCATTTACCATCTGCAAATCTAAGAAGCTTGCCGGTTTCCATATAGTTGAATGAATCTTTCATTTTCTTTCCTTTATCGGTTTGCGGTTCACCAATCCCCTGCCTGCTGAGCATATTGCTCCTCACACCGCATATTCGCCCGGCAGCCTCTACATGAATGTCAGCGATTCTCCGAAAGCAGCTATGAAATGAAAATAGGACCAATTTTCCAAAAAGGCAGTATTTTCATCCTTCTCAGCAAATATTCAACCTTATTGCATCATCTCCGAGACGTATCTCTTACCAGTAATATCCTATGTCGGCTGTTTTAGCCGCGAAGCTTTGCGCCGGTTTCACGTTCCAGCACATCCTTAACCTTTTGGGTTGCATCGTCCGCTTCCTTATCCGTCAAGGTACGATCAGATGCGCGGAATACCAGCCGGAAGGCCACGCTCTTCATGCCGTCTCCGACCTGTTTGCCCTCGTATACATCAAACAGCCTTATGCTTTCCAGCAGCTTACCTGCGCTTTTCTGCATTATCTCCTCTAACGCTCCAACCTCAAGCCCTTTGTCGCACACAAAAGCCAAATCCCGCGTCAGCGACGGGAATTTCGGCAGCGGTCGGTATTCCTTTTTCAGATTTGCTATTTCAAACAAAAGGTCAAAGTCAATTTCCGCAAGGTAAACACGGCTGTCGATATCATAATTCCGAAGTACCTGCGGGTGTGCCTCACCGAATGCTGCCAGCTGTTTTTCTCCCACGAAAACATATGCACAGCGGCCGGGATGATACACATAGCTACTGTTCTGAGCAACATAGCGTGCACCGGTTACACCGGCTTCCTCCAGAATTTTTTCCACCATTCCCTTCATGGTATAGAAATCGCCCATTTCATAGAAGCCGAGAACAAGGCATGTACGCTCCTCCGGCAAGCTACCCTCAAGGCCCCGGTCGTTCGTCACCGTTCCTTCCGGACGCGGCAGATACACTTTCGCCATTTCATACAGTCCCACACTCTCCGCATGAAAATGCGAATTGCGCGACAGCACCTCCAGCATAGATGGCAGTGCCGTCGTCCTCATGATGCTGGTATCCTCTCCCAGAGGATTGCGGATTACAACGGAATTCCGCTGCGGATGATCTGCCGGCATCCCGATTCTATCATAATACTTGGGGCTGATAAAGGTAAACGTACATATTTCATTCAAACCCATGGCGCATTGCAGTTCGTGCATTTTTTCACGGAATGCCTGTTTCGGTGACAGCACCCCCTCCATTACCGCTGCCTCAAATCGAGTGGATTCGATTCTATTGTAACCATAAATACGGATGATTTCCTCAGCCAAATCGTTCATGCAGGCGACATCGTCGCGGAAAGATGGTACACGCACCGTGTTCCCGCTCACCTCAAAATGCAGACGTATCAGAATTTCGCGCATCTCCTCTTCATTCAGTGAAATGCCGAGAAAACGGTTGATTTTTTCCGGCTCCAGCGACAGCGTCCGTACCTGCTTAGGTTCTGGATACACATCCACAACACCGCTTACAACATCGCCCGCGCCGAGCAGCTCCACGAGTTCGCACGCACGTTCCACAGCGTCCCATGTATTTTCGCAGTCCAGTCCCTTTTCAAAGCGAGCGGAGCTCTCCGTGCGCATGCCCAGCCTACGCGCGGTTGTTCTGACCGATGCGCCCTGAAAATTCGCGCTTTCAAAGACCACGGTTTGTGTTGCGTCCTTAATTTCGCTGTTTGCACCGCCCATGACACCCGCCAGCGCCACCGCTTTGTTTTCATCCGCAATTACCAGCATGCTGCTGTCAAGCGTATGCACCATGTCATCAAGGGAGACAAACCGCTCCCCCTCCGCGGCTGTTCGCACCTGTATCCGGCTGCCGTCCAGACATGCGTAATCAAAGGCATGCATGGGCTGGCCGTATTCCAGCATGACATAGTTGGTGATGTCCACAATATTGTTGATAGGCCGGACACCAGCAGCCCGCAGCCGCATACGCATCCACAGCGGCGAAGGTGCAATCCGTACATTTTTCACAACCCGCGCCGTATATCTCGGACATTTTTTTTCATCCGTTATTTTGACGCTGAGATACTTTTCAATGCTGTCACCTCCGGCGGCTCTGACGGTCGGCTGATGCAGCTTCAGCGGGCGGCTAAAGCTGGCCGCGCTCTCTCTGGCCAAGCCGATAACCGAGAGACAGTCCGGACGGTTCGGTGTAATCTCGAACTCCACGACCGTATCAGAAAGCTTCAGTACGTCGCGGATATCGTCGCCGGGACTGCAGGGCTCGTCCAGAATCAGTATTCCGTCCTCCACCGCGTTCGGCATATCATGCAGCGTGAGATTCAGCTCGGCAATAGAGCAAAGCATACCGTTTGAAGCCACACCGCGCAGCTTTCCCGCCTTTATTTTAACGCCGCCTGGCAGCTTTGCCGGCGCCTTTGCCACGGGAACCATCGCGCCGGCAAACACATTCTGCGCACCGGTAACAATCTGCAGCGGTTCCGTCTCGCCCACATCCAACATGCAGATTTGCAGCTTTTCTGCATCGGGATGCTTTTCCACCGACAGGATTTTTCCTGTCATCACATTTTCGATATCCTCACCCAGAAGCGCATATCCTTCCACCTTGGAACCTGTAGATGTCATCACTTCTGCATATTCCCGCGGTTCTATATCCGTGCAGTCCACAAAATCCTTCAGCCAGTTCATCGGTAGTTTCATCTGTATGAATTCCTTTCTTTTCTCCGCCGCAGACGGAGCGCATTCTTCCGCCGCCTGTGGCTGATTCCTGTATTTTACCGGTTTATCTATCACCGGCTCTGTATTATACAACTCACTTGTTTAAAATTGTCTTAAAAAACGTATGTCGTTTTCATACAGATAACGCATGTCGTCTATATTGTATTTACGCATGACAATCCGTTCAATTCCCATACCAAAGGCAAAACCGGAATATTCCTCCGGATCGATACCGCACTCTCTGAGCACGTGCGGGTGTACCATGCCGGCTCCGAGTATCTCGATCCAGCCCTCTCCCTTGCACAGGCGACACCCCTTTCCACCGCAAACAAAGCAGGATACATCCACTTCAGCGGATGGCTCTGTAAAAGGAAAATGGTGCGGACGGAAGCGGATTCTCGTCTGTTCGCCGAACAGACGCTGCGCCGCAATTTCCAGCGTTCCCTTCAGGTCGCCCATGGTGATGCCGCGATCCACAACCAGCCCCTCTACCTGATGAAACA
>CAKTAA010000064.1 GCA_934526185.1 uncultured Eubacteriales bacterium
TTTCCTTCCTATTTGCAGTCTTTTCCTACCTCTATTATAAAGCATTCGTTGCGTTTTGACTGCTACCCATCAGGTACACGGTGGAAGGCGATCTGCTGGCTTCCTACGGCCAGGAAGATCTGTGCTGGACCAATAATGCGGCTGGCAATCCAGAATTCACCGAGTATATGTACAACAATCCTGACGACCTGAGCCTGGCGGAAGCTTATCATTACTACGCCAAACTGGGCGGTGCCGGTTCATATCACTGGGATCGTGAATTCGCCGGTATGCCTCAGAGCGATCTGGATGCTATGACAACCTGGAAGACGGACAACGACGCGGCGTATGTGCTGCCCGGCACACTGTCTATGACTTCTGATGAAGCCAGCAAATACACCAATATCACGAATGATGCTTTGGGAAAACAAAGGTCGCAACAAAACGGTGACTGCGATTAGATTTCAATTATCCTACTAAGTTATGTAAAGCCAGGCTCAATAGGTGCATTTCAAAAATATAGTACGATTCCTTTTACCAAGAATTATTCAGTAAACAAAAACGCCTCCTTGTACAGACTTATAGGGCTGTACAGAGAGGCGTCATTTTGCCAATAAGCGGAAACTCAAAAGATTTTAATTGTTGATGACATTGACTGGATGGTCTTCCGTATAGTACCGCACATTTTCTATGGTACAATCCATAATTCGCTGACGACTTTCCTTCGGAGCCCAGGAGATATGCGGTGTAATAATACAATTAGGAGCTGCAAGCAAGGGATTGTCTCCGTGAATCGGTTCTGTAGAAACGACATCTAAACCGGCAGCCGCCACTTTCCCACTATTTAAGGCATCCGCCAGATCCTGTTCAACAATCAACGGACCTCTGCTGTTATTCAACAGAATAACCCCATTCTTCATTTTCGCGATACTATCCTTATTGATAATTCCCTTTGTCTCAGGAAATAGCGGACAATGCAATGCAATTACATCAGATTCACTATAGATGCTATCAAGCGGAACATACTCAGCGATATGTTTTCCGGCATCACTGATCAGCGTGTCATATGCCAATACCCGCATGCCCAATGCTGAAGCTATCTTGCCAGTAGATTGACCGATTCGCCCAAAGCCAATGATCCCCATGGTCTTTCCTGCGAGCTCGATCAGCGGGTAATCCCAGTAACAGAAATCCTGACTGCGTTCCCACTTTCCCATATGGACGCTTTTGTTATGATGCCCGATATGATGACAAATCTCCAACAAAAGCGCAATAGCAAACTGAGCTACAGATGCAGTACCATACGCCGGAACGTTTGATACAGTAATACCTTTCTTGGCCGCGTACTTGTAGTCAACAATATTATAGCCTGTAGCCAACACACTAATGAATTTCATAGAAGGACAGGCGTCAATGACTCTTGCATTGATAGGAGTTTTGTTAGTAAGAACAATCTCTGCGTAATTTATCCGGCGAATAATTTCGACTTCATCATTCATTGGTGTACGGTCATATACTGTCAGTTCGCCAAACTGCTCCAGCGCTTTCCAAGAAAGATCTCCCGGATTTTCCGTATATGCATCCAAAATAACAATCTTCATAATATATCCTTCTTTTCTGCATTTGTTCCTTTGGGAATATGAAAACAATTTTTTCACAAAGACCGCTATATCATCTGAGCAGAAGAGAATAATTTATTTCTATCCAACTTAAACCCAGAATCAAAATATACTAATTCAAAGCTTCAAAAAACGGACTACCTGTTCGGCCAGTAGACGTGATCCTAAATAATTCGGATGGACCCAATCCGAATAATACTCTTCGTTAAATGCTTCCGAAATCTTGTATAGATCATTAACGCGCACATTTAATTCTGCCATCAACTCCGCAGCAGCCTGATTATAGATTTCAATTACACTGTTGTGCCTTTCAAAGTTCGGATCTACAGGGCTTTTTTCATCAATTACTTTTGTTCCAGTAGCATAAATAATTTCAGCATTCGGAAAGAATAATCTGATTCTTTGATAGATTCGCCGCAGAGTATCGACATAAAAAGGTAAGGGAGTCAGTGGACCGTCCTGATAGAATTCTCCGATATCCCACTCCAGATTGTTCCACTGAACAATGTCCATCTTTTCTCGGGGCATTGCATCTATCCATCCGGCTAGATTGCGCAGAGTATACATTGTGTAGCGAGCATTATCAAGCGGAATATAAACATTTGCCTTATCCTTCAGCATGTCACGGACAATCGTACCGTACCCGCTTGTTTGATTGCTCCCAACTAAGATTGAATCTCCAATCAGCAAAATGTTTTTCATCGACTGTCCACCTCCCGGTACTACTACACTGCATTGGTCTAGACAAAATTATATCTCAACTGTCATATCGGAAAGAAACGGCTCCGTCGGGCGCCAGACCTTCTATTGAAAACCTTCTGGTTAACAAATTCAAATGCAACGATGCTTTATAATCTTGCTTTTTCCAGACAAATGACATTTCATAACCTGCTGACTCAATATGAATCTCCGCATCACGAGCAAAAGCAGGAAACTCTGATCTGAATCTCAAGAGCTTGATTTGATCTACAACCACTTTCTTTTTCAGATATTGCCCTATTTGATCCTTTGATAGATTGGTTCGGCAGATTTCCTTATTGCCTGTAGCTCCACCCATCTTCGCTGCGTCATAATCATTCGGTCCGGCAAAAATATCTAAATACCAGATTTGGGGAACACCCGGCATAAACAGCTGAATTGCTCTTGCAAGAAGAAGATTATCATCATTCTCACCGAGAGCACTGTAAAGAGTCGTACCGATATTATAAGGAATATCCTTTTTGGCAGGCAAGTATCGTATCTCTCCACCATTGGAAGATATCAGCTTAGCAACTTCATCGATCTGTTTTCTGTCCAGTAAACCCAGAGCATCATAAACCGGAATACCATCATGGCTGCAGAGTAGATTGACCGTCTGATATTTATTCCTGATAATTTCCTCGCCCCAACAGCGAATGATACTCCCGTCATTACGAATAAACGCGTCAATAACAAGTGCCGGAAGGAAAAAGTCGTAGATACGGTAGCCATGTTCTGCCAGCTTGAAATAGGTCCTTTCCGCATAACAGTCATGAATTTCCTGTATCATTTCGAGACCATTCGGATCAGCAAGAGCTTTGATTCTTTCGAGAATATCCCATGTTTCTGGTTCGTTCATGAAATTAACTCTGCCAGGAATCTTTGAAACATGGCCAAAGGCATCCAGGCGAATCAGTCCTGCGCCATATGAAGAAAAATGATTGATGGCATCCTGATAGTATTCCCACACCATAGGGGATTGGATATTGAGATCCATCTGTGCCTGATAGATCCTACGAATCTCACCGTTTTCTTTCGTTTTTTCTGTAAACTGTTTGTAGAAGGTGCTCCAATAAGGTATCTTTTCCCCTGTATCGCACTCGATCATCAGGACCGGTAAACCTGGTCCTCGAAAATACATCATCTCAATTGCAGAAGAAAAAGGCCGCAGAATACCTTCCTGGTCCAGTTCTCCATGACCTTCCCAAAATTGATTCCAGTTGATAAAAAAATCTTTGAATTTCGACCGGCTTCCATTTTTAACAATATCTTGAAACTGTGGTGAACCAGTGGAAGCGTGGTTGACAACGAAATCCATCATCAAGTCGATATTCATCGAACGGAGATCTGAAAGATCTTTTTCAGTTGCTACTCGTTCATCCAAATCATACCGGACAACACAAAATCCCCGATCCAAATCGTTCTGATACATACTCGGAAGAATATAGAAGGATTGAAAAATTCCTTTGAATTCTTGCATGTTCAGGATTTCAACGGTTCCTGAAAGATGATTCCCCATACTGTCAGGATAAGCATACAACATTGGACCGTAATTCTTCATATTTTACCTCTTTCCTCTTATGTGTATCAATGTTATAATATCATACTAGTGTTTGGCATTAACTCAGATTGGGCAAAGAAAACCAAAGTGTTTCTTTCACTCGAAAGATTGAAACCGGGGGAAACTCACATGAATATGACTCAGTTGGAATACTTTCTCGCAATATGCAAGTACAACAATATCAGCAAGGCAGCAACACAATTGTTCATTTCTCAGCCAGCGCTAAGTCAGCAATTGATCCGGCTTGAAAAAGAACTCGGCGCAGCACTTATTATCCGTCGCGAAAACAGTTTAATGCTAACTGAAATTGGCGAGGGGTTTCAAGAAAGTGCTAAAAGAATTCTGTTTGAATACAATAACTCGAAATCTATGATTGATGATATCCGGAGATATCGGGATCCGGCTGATCAAGTTGGTCATCTTTCTGTCGCCGTAACAAAAACAAAATCATTTATTATTCTGGCTTATATTCTTCCTGTATTTAAAGCACAGTAGCCATGCAAGTGAGTCAGATGAAACGGGCAGTAAGTCGAGCGCAGTGGGAACAGCGCATTGTGGAGTGCCGCAATTCAGGTGTTCCAGTAAAAGGAATGGCGCCGGGAGCAAGGAATCAGTTATTCCACCTACAGGCAATCGAGGATGTTTAAATCATTAGTTAATCAAGACCACAGCCAAATCATTAACATTTGTTCCTGTTGGTCCTGTCACCAGTAGTCCGCCACTCTTTTGTAATGCATGATAGGAATCACTTGCTTTCAAGGCGGCATCTATATCCACCAACCGGGACGTTTTCCCGTCCACATATCCGCCTGCAGCATCGGTTGGACCATCTGTTCCATCACTGCCAAAAGAGAACACAGCGACGTTTTGAATGCCTTCTATCTGACTGGCAGCTGCTAGTGCTATTTCTTGATTTCGTCCACCCAGACCCTTCCCCATTAGGTGGACAACGGTTTCGCCTCCTGCAAGAAAAGCAAGATGTTCAGAGGTATTAGCATGTGCTAGTGCAATTGATCCCAGAAACATCCCTGCTTCACGTGCCTCACAAGTCAAACGGTCGGTAAGAATTGTCACATCATACCCCAGCGTAGTGCAAACGTCTTTAGCGTATTCACAAAGCTTAGAAACAGAGCCAATGATTGTGTTTGTAACATTTGGTACTTCAGACGGGGTTTCAAGTTGAAGCGTCTTTTGTGCCAATGGTGAAAGAGCGAGGTGGTACTTTTCAACAATAGCAATGGCATCTGCGCGTGTAGAGGAATCCCCGCAGGTTGGACCTGAGGCAATCATGTCGATTTGATCACCAATCACATCTGATAAGATGATGGAATTAACGTGAGCAGGCTTACACATGACAGCAAATCGACCACCTTTTACCTGAGAAAGATGCTTGCGAATGGTATTGATTTCGGTGATGGATGCACCACAGGCTAATAGTTGCGCTGTGATTTCCTGCAGTTCTTCCAAAGGAATAAACGGTTTTTCAAAAAGAGAGGATCCTCCACCAGACAGAAGAAAAAGGACGGTGTCCCGCTCTTCCAATCCTGTTACCATCCGAAGGATAGCCTGCGTTCCTCGAAGTGCGTTCTCGTCAGGGACAGGATGACCGGCCTCATAGCAAACGACATCTTTAATAGACCCCTGTACATGACCGTATTTCGTAAGCACAATGCCTGCACACACCTTTTTGTCAAGGCACTGAACGGCACTATTCGCCATTTCCCATGCCGCTTTGCCAACAGCAACAAGGTAAAGCCTGCCCTCGGAGAATTTGCAATTTTGAAGTGCTGTGGTCACTGCAGGGCCGGGCATAACTCGTTGAATGGATTCGCGCATGATGCACTCAGCTTTATCGCGCATAGTCATTGCAGTCACCTGTTTACAACATGGATTGGCGCACTGGAGATAAAGTGCTGAATATTATCAGCTGTCATATCCATAATGCGCTGACGGCATTCCTTTGGTGCCCAGGAAATGTGCGGCGTGATTATGCAGTTTGGGGCAGCAAGCAACGGACTATCCGATTGAATCGGCTCAGTAGAGACAACGTCCAATCCTGCAGCGTAAATTTTCCCGCTGTGCAAGGCGGATGCCAAATCCGCCTCCACAATAAGACCGCCGCGTGCGTTGTTAAGAACAATAACGCCATCCTTCATCTTTGCAATGTTTTCTGCGCAAATGATTCCCTTCGTTTCGGGAAACAGAGGACAATGCAAGGAAATCACATCAGAACGCCGAAGAAGCTCATCAAGTTCCACATAATCGGCGATTTCTCTGCCAACATCATTTGGATGGCTGTCATATGCAAGGACGTTCATGCCAAGAGCCTTGGCGATGCGTCCTGTAGTCTGACCAACGCGCCCAAAACCAATAATGCCGATTGTCTTTTGCGCAAGCTCGATAAGCGGCGAGTCCCAAAAGCACCAATCAGGATTCGTTTCCCAACGTCCCTGATGGACTGCATCGTTGTGCGCACCAATATGGTGGCAAATTTCAAGCAGCATGGCAATAGCAAACTGACCAACAGCCATTGTACCATAGGTAGGAATGTTGGATACCGGAATACCTGCTTTCGCAGCTGCATGAGTATCAACAACATTGTATCCGGTTGCCAGAACGCTGATGAATTTAATGGAAGGACAAGAAGCAATCACATAGGCACTGATGGGCGTTTTGTTGGTAATAACAATATCGGCATTACCAATCCGTTTGCAGATAATGGCATCATCTGCCGGGGTTCGGTCATAAACCGTAAGGGTGCCAAAGGATTTAACCGCATCCCAAGACAGATCACCAGGATTTTCTGTATATCCATCCAAAACTACAATTTCCATGGTATCCTCCTTCTTTTTTAAGTAATAAACGAGCCTTACCGGATGCGTACACCATCGGCAACCAGCTGGTTCTGCAAAGTGTGGATGTCGAGATCTCGCAGAACGACATCATCTTTTATCGACAACGCAGAGGCAGTGCCGGCAGCCTGACCTGTGGTAGCACAACAAACCATCATGCGGACAGTCTGAATAGCATCATCATCACACGATGCGCAACGTCCGGCAACGCTAAGATTTTCGATACCATTGGGGAGAATCATACGGTAAGGCAGCTGGAAGTGAGCATCATCTTTTGATACAACTTCTCCGTCGATAAATGTGGTGTATACACCTATTGAATCGTCAAACTCGGAATGCCCCAGCACATCCCTGCGGCAGATGCTGTAACCACCCTGGATACGGCGCGTTTCACGAATGCCAATCTGACCAGCAATCGAACGCAACGAGCAATTGGCAAAACCCATTTCTTTTGCATAATTACGCAGTACGTCGACAGCCCACATAACCTGCTGACGTCCCTGAATCTCTGCGTGCGTCAGGTCCCAAACATTGGTTCCATCAATCCCGTTTTCAAGCGTAAGATTCAGACTGGTAAATTCACCCGTGGGGGTAAGCTCTTTCCATGCACCGCCATCACGCTCTACCGGCCATTTCCCGTCAGCCTTTGCACGCCGAAACGGAAGTTTCAAACCATGTGTATCAGGATTCGTCATCTCCGGGTGGCTTTCGATATAATCACGGAAGGTTTTGGTGTCAACGCCTGACACACCAAAAACCATAGTGACAGGAAGCACCTTGCCGTTGTTATTTTCGCCTTTCTCATAAGCAGCTCCAGCAAGAGCCGCAACGTCTCCGTCACCTGTGGCATCAACAATGCGGTCTGCCAAAATGGCACCGCGTCCAGACTTGTTCTCTACGATAACACCCTTGACGGTTTTGCCCTCCATAATTACATCAACCACAAGGGTGTGCAGCAGAGGTGTGATACCTTCTTCCTGAATCCATCAATCGAGCATATATTTGTATTTTTCCGGATTCAAAAAGTGCCCACAACCGCGGTCATCATCCTGTACGCCACCTATCTTAATCATGCGGTCTTCAATTTCTTTAGAAATGCCCTGTGCAGTATATGTGTTTTTATTAAAGTACCAAGTGTACGATTCGACCTGACCTACAAAAAGTGCGCCGCCAAAACAGCCATACCGTTCAACAAGCATGGTTTTTGCCCCGCAGCGAGCGCTGGCAACAGCTGCAGAAATACCCGCAGGACCACTTCCTACGACTAAGACCTGCGTCTCTGCAATAACAGGAACTTCTTTGCTTGGGCATGTGATAGTTTTCATTTGATATCTCCTTCAATTGAATTTGTATGCGTTGACAAAAAAGTAGTTGTCGTGTCCGGGAACAACAATATCGGTATGTTTGGAAATCCATTGGATCGTTTTTGTTGAGGCAGCTTGACTTTCGCTTTTGAAATAGCCCTTCTGATGTTCAAAAAACTCACGCGTCATTACGGAATCACCTGCGACAAGGACTTTTCCTTCCGGGCCGTCAAAAAGCAGCCCTGTAGAACCCATTGTATGACCGGGCAAGGGAACAACTTGAATATTGGGCGTCAACTTTTCTCTCAAGCCTTCCAACTTGTTGCCGTCTAACTTCCTTGCATCCAGCATTTCCCCCAGAATGTCTCGTTCCTCCATCCCGGTACACCAGCGTGCGGCAGGGAAATAGTGAATCCCATCGAAGTGGTCTGAATGAGCATGTGTAATGTATACAACATCGATATCTTTTGGCTTTAATCCGGCATGTGCATCCAGACAGCGCAGCATCTCCTCGTTAGAATAAGGCGGATCAACCAGTACGACTTGTTCCGTGTCAAACAGAACGACTCCGTTGCAAATACCGGGGCGTCGAACAACATCATCCGGCTCACCCCAAAACTGATTTCTGCTTACTTGACCGAGGTTAATCATTTTCCACGTAACCATGATTAGTCTACTTTCCTCTTGTGAAGCTCAGCAAGGTCAATACGGTGGGCGGTATCTAGGCACACAGCAACATTTTCTTCCACTTGTGCAACAGATCGCATACCTAACAAGGCCGTATCTACCAGCGGATTGGACAAAACGTACTGGATCAATGCTTTTGAGTAGTCAAAAGTATTATCCGGCTGGATTATCCGCATCCATTTTTGGAAAATACCGGAAGTCAAAGAGCGCATTGTGACAATGCCCATCCCCTTTTCTTCACAGTAATACATACTGCCCGATTGGAAAAACGGATCATACGGATGCTGAAACAGAACATTGTACTGTACCTGAACGACATCAAAGATTCCGGTATCGATCAGGCGATAGAACTCAGCATTCTGACATTCTCCCGTAAAACCAAGATATTGTACAAGACCTTCCTGTTTGGCACGGCACATTTGTTCTACCATGCCGCCGGGCTGTAAAAGTGTGTCTGTCAGCTCTTTTGTGTAGTAGTCGCCATGTAACTGCAAAAGATCAATATGTTCCCGGCGCAGTCTTGTCAGGCTGCCTTCAAGCGATTTGAAAACATCTGGTTCTTCATTGTAACGTACTTTTGTTGCCATAAAGAGATTCTCTCCGGGGATGCCATCAAGAGCCTCCCCGATGATCTGCTCGCTCAAGCCATTACCATAGCCGGGGGCGGTATCAAAGTAGTTAATACCCAATTCGTAGGCACGTCTGGCTGCGCGAACCCCCTCGCCGTAATCATCTGTTTTGCCGGGGTCATATGTCTCAACATAATTTTTTACGCCTGCAGGACAGCCTCCGAATCCAATTCTGCTGACTTTACGGTTGGTTCTTCCGAGAGTTGTATAAAGCATAAAGAATATCTCCTTCCGGGATTTCCTTATTGATGATGGGCTGATAACATGTTATAATTCTTGTAGTGGATTTTGCGCGATTATGCTCGTTGTGGCGATATATTTTTAACTCTATAAAGTTTTACCGGGTTGCATCTTCGGGAGGGCAGCATGAACTTCTTACAATTAGAATATTTCCTGACAATATTGAAATTCAACAGCATCAGCAAGGCCGCATCAGAACTTTATATTACGCAACCAGCATTGAGCCAGCAGCTGATTCACCTTGAAAAAGAGCTTGCCACAAAGTTGTTTTACCGAAAAGGCAATTCGCTGATTCTTACAGAAGCCGGGGAGCGATTTCGCGACAGCGCACAAAACATGCTGTATGAATATCGCACTATGCAAACAATGATGGCAGAGCTTAAGGATAATGGGAGCTTTTCCGGAACCGGACACTTATCCCTCGCGGTCACAAAAACCAAGTCGTTTATTACATTGACCTACCTGTTAGGTGGATTCAAACAGACGTATCCGAACATTGAGGTTTCCGTTACAGAAGTTGAGTCCGGCGGAGTAGAAGAACTGCTGGAAAACGGTTCGGTCGATCTTGGTTTTTGCTATAGCGAATCCAATTCGGCAATTACACATACGAACATTTACCAGGAACAAATTTTGCTGGCCGTTCCATCACAGATTCACATACCTTACCAACGCGAGCCTAATGGTCATTCGTTCCCCATGCTGAAATTTGAGGATATTTGTTCGCTTCCCTTTATAGTTGGTAAAACCGGCTACCTGCGAAAGTATACGCAAAACCTGTTTGAGAAACATAACTGCCAACCGAATATTGTACTGGAAACCTCTAATCCCGGTCTTGTCCATTTTCTTGTAGCTGCCAATGTTGGCTGTGCGTTTGTGGGGTATATCTCTGCCTGTGTTTCACCCATGTATATTGAGAGTCCCCTTTATTGCCAACTGGAAACACCTGATTTTCAGCAGGTTTGTATTGGATACAATAAGCAGCGTCATCTCACACGACCCATGAAATGTTTTATGGATTACGCAAAGCAGGCAATGGAAAGACCTCCCTTTAACATTTCTGAGACTATCCTTTAACACCGCCTTCGATCATACCGGAAACGATCCGTTTCTGCAAAAGCAAAACAACAATGATCAGAGGAACAGATGCGATAATAGCTGCAGCAGAAATAATGTGCCATGGCGTATAAGTCTCTGTTTCAAACATAGTCAGTGCAATCGTAACCGTTCTTGCCGATTTGGATTGGTTCAGCACAGATGGGAAAATGAAGTTATTCCATACAGCAAGAAATGTCATGATGCTAACAGTAAATACACCGGGCATTACCAGTGGCACTACTACCCTAACAAAACCACCCACCATGGAAGCGCCATCAAGCATGGCGCTTTCTTCTATTTCAATGGGAATAGACTGAAAAAAGCTCGTCAACAACCACACCGCAGTAGGGAGTTCAATTGCAGCCAGTACAACGGCCACACCTATCCTAGTGTTAAGCAGCCCGATATTGCTCATTGTCTGATAGATGGGATTCAGAAGTGTAACAGGGGGCAGCAGGGAGACTGTCAGCACAAGGATCAATACCAGTTTTTTGCCTTTGATAGGAATTCTCGCCAACGAATAGCTTGCCATAGCCGAGGCAACAACAACCAGTACGGTGCCTAAAAGAGCAATAACGAAGCTGTTATACAGATACAGTCCAAAAGGCTGTGCCTTAAAAACTGCAATGTAGTTATCCAGGGAGATGTGTTCCGGAAAAAATCGAATTGGGACTGAAAACAGTTCTTTCATGGTTTTGAACGAACCAAGAAGTAACCACAAGAACGGAAATGTAATCACCGAAATAAGGATTACGGAAAATAGGATTGCGCCAATATTTCGCTTCATGATTACACCTCCAACTTAGACTTCATCCCATCGTAAAACAGGAATGCGATGCCCAACGAAACTACAAAAGTAAGCATGGCAAGCGCAGCGCCATAGCCATAGTTGCCAAAAGAAAAATACTGTTGCATTGTATACATGGTCAGGCTGGTAGTTGATAAGCCGGGGCCACCATTTGTCAGCACTTTAATAAGATCATAGATTCGGAAACTGGAAATTGTGCGGAACATAATGGATACCAGAAGAACCGGCTTAATGCAGGGGATCGTGATTCGGAAAAACTTTGTAACGCTGCCTGCCCCATCAATTGAGGCGGCTTCATAGTATTCAGGGGGTACGGTTTTCAGACCGGCCAAAAGCAGCAAGCCCATATAGGGGGCAGTTTTCCACACATCAGAAATAACAACTGCCCAAAAGGCACAGGATGAATTTGTCTGCCATGCAACAGGTGCCATGCCGATTTGTTGAAGCAACTGGTTAATAATGCCGTAAGATTCAGCGAACATATAGGA
>CAKTAA010000065.1 GCA_934526185.1 uncultured Eubacteriales bacterium
GTTATCATACTGGTTGTCATTCTGTTGATGACGATTGCCATGCCGAAATTCAAGAAGATGCAGACGCTGGTGGACCGGCTGAATCTTGTCAGCAGGGAAATTTTGACCGGCATTCCGGTTATCCGCGCGTTCAGCCGGGAGACGCACGAGGAGAAGCGCTTTGATGTGGCCAACCGTGATTTGATGCGTACACAGATGTTTACCAATCGGGTAATGACCTTTATGATGCCTGTGATGATGCTTGTCATGAATACCATTACTATCATGATTGTCTGGTTCGGTGCAAAGGGTGTGGATTTGGGCAGTATGCAGGTCGGCGATATGATGGCGTTTATCACGTATACTATGCAGATCGTCATGTCCTTTATGATGCTGACGATGATTTCCATTATGCTGCCGCGTGCCAATGTAGCAGCAGCCCGAATTGACGAGGTTCTTGCGGCAGAACCGGCTATTGAAGAGCCGAAGATAAATCAGGACGGGCTGCTTTCGGCGCCGAAAGGTGTTGTCACTTTTGATGATGTTTCTTTCGCCTATCCGGGTGCAGGGGAAAATGTTTTGGCTCACATCAGCTTTGAAGCGTTTCCGGGACAGACGACGGCGATTATCGGCAGTACGGGAAGCGGAAAGTCCACGCTTGTGCATCTGCTGCCGAGATTTTATGACGTCAGCTCGGGCGCGGTAAAAATAGACGGAGTAGACATACGCGACCTATCGCTGCATAAGCTGCACAGCCTGCTCGGCTTTGTTCCTCAGAAAGGGGTGCTGTTCAGCGGAGACATTACCTCAAATTTGAAATTCGGCGGAGACGATATTACAGACGAGGCTATGAAGGCGGCGGCGGATATTGCGCAGGCTGCGCCCTTTATTGCGGAGAAACCGGAGGGGTACCGCAGTCCGATTGCACAGGGCGGTACCAATGTATCCGGCGGTCAGAAACAGCGTCTATCCATTGCACGCGCTATTGCCAAAAATCCAAAAATCTATGTTTTTGACGACAGCTTTTCTGCATTGGATTATAAAACGGATACACAGCTCAGGCGGGCACTTGCTGCAAAAACAAAGGAGGCGACGGTAATTATCGTCGCACAGCGGATTTCGACCATCCTGCATGCGGATCAGATTGTCGTACTGGACGACGGACGAATTGCCGGCATCGGCAGGCATGAGGAGCTATTAAAGAGTTGTGAAACCTACAGGGAGATCGCCCGCAGCCAGTTGAGTGAAAAGGAGCTCGGTATGAAGGGGGGCGAACTGTCATGAGTGAACAGCAAAGAAAACCGATGCGCGGGCCTGGAGGTCCGGGCGGACACATGATGATGGGCGAAAAGGCAAAGGATTTTAAGGGAACGCTTCTTCGTCTTTTGCGGTACATCGGCAAATATAAAATCGCCGTACTTATTGTTTTGATATTTGCGGTCGGCAGTACGGTGTTCAGCGTATATGGGCCTAAGGTTCTGAGCTGGGCAACAACAGATCTGTTTGAGGGACTGGTGGCTAAGGTTTCCGGAACCGGCGGTATTGATTTTGCGGCCATCGGCCGGACGCTGCTTTTCCTTTTGGGACTGTATATTCTGAGTGCGATATTCAATTTCATTCAGGGCTGGATTATGACAGGGGTGACGCAGAACATCTGTTACCGCATGCGGAAGGAGATCAGCGAGAAAATAAACCGTATGCCGCTGGAGTACTTCGAGAGCCGAACCGTCGGAGAGGTGCTTTCGCGTATTACAAACGATGTAGATACACTCGGAATGAGCTTGAATCAAAGCGTGACGCAGCTTATAACGAGTATTGCCATGATAGTCGGCGTACTGATTATGATGCTGACCATCAGTCCTGTCATGACGCTGATTGTTCTCCTGATTCTGCCGATTTCGGCTGTACTAGTGGCTGCTGTGGTGAAAGTCAGCCAGAAGTATTTTAAAGCACAGCAGACATATCTTGGCAAAGTCAACGGACAGGTGGAGGAGATTTACAGCGGTCATAACGTTGTGCGTGTCTTTAATCGGGAAGAGGCGACACTGAAAGAATTTGAGGAAACCAACGATATTTTATACGAATCCGCGTGGAAAAGTCAATTCTTTTCCGGGCTGATGCAGCCGATTATGAATTTCGTAGGCAATTTAGGTTATGTCGCTGTGGCAGTTGTCGGCAGCGTGCTTGCCGTCGGGGGTAGTATTCGCGTGGGAGATATTCAGGCATTCATTCAATATGTCCGTAATTTTACGCAGCCTATCACGCAGCTTGCCCAGGTTTCGAATATGCTGCAGAGCATGGCGGCGGCCGCCGAACGTGTGTTCGAATTTCTTGCCGAGAAGGAAGAGGTCCAAACGGCGGAAAATCCGGTGCATGAAGATGATATCAAAGGGGCTGTCGAATTTGAACACGTTCGTTTTGGTTATCAAGCGGATAAAATTATTATAAAAGATTTTAGCTGCAAGGTGAAGCCGGGTCAGATGGTGGCAATTGTCGGGCCGACGGGCGCAGGAAAAACCACCATGGTAAAGCTTCTGATGCGTTTTTATGATGTAAACGGTGGAGGCATTTTCGTGGACGGCCATGACATCCGGAATTTTGAACGCAAGGATTTGCGGGAAGCATTCGGTATGGTATTGCAGGATACGTGGCTTTTTAAGGGAACGATTATGGAAAATATTCGGTACGGACGTCTTGAGGCAACCGACGAGGAGGTCATTGAGGCTGCACGGGCGGCGCATGCGCACCATTTTATACAAACGCTGCCGGATGGATATCGAATGGAGCTGAACGAGGATGCCAGCAACATATCGCATGGACAGAAACAGCTTTTAACCATCGCCCGGGCGATATTGGCGAATAAACCGATTCTGATCCTTGATGAAGCGACTTCCAGCGTCGATACCAGAACGGAAATTCGTATACAACAGGCTATGAACAATTTGATGCGCGGCAGAACCAGCTTTGTTATCGCGCACCGCCTGTCAACAATTCGGGACGCAGACTTGATTCTTGTTATGAGAGAAGGCGATATTGTGGAACAGGGAAATCATGAACAGCTTTTAGAGAAAAACGGTTTTTATGCAGAGCTGTACAACAGTCAGTTTGAGGATGCATCGGCATAATACCGCAAAAATGTGCGGAGCCTTTATGGAAAATATTTTCCGTAAAGGCTCCACCTGTATCAGCGGCAGAAAGCTGCCGCAAGTTTAAAGTATGTATCCAGAGTTATATGTTTTTAAGCACGTACATTGCTACGAACAAGGCTGCGATGATATACATAAGAACGGGAACCTGCTTTGCTTTGCCTCTGACCAGCTTTAAGATGACGTATGAAATAAAGCCAAAGCCGATACCGTCGGAAATGCTGTAGAAGAACGGCATACCTGCAATGGTCAGAAAGCAGGGGATTGCTTCTTCAATGTCACTCCAGTCAATTTTTGCAGCGCTTTTAATCATCAGAACACCGACGATAATCAAAGCCGGTGCTGTGATACCGTACAAAAACCAGGTGTTGTTCGAAAAGATCTTGAAAAACGGAGTGAGCAGAACGGAGAAGAGGAAAAGTACCGCTACAACAAGAGAGGACAGACCGGTTTTTGCACCGCTGCTGATACCCGCGGAGGATTCAACAAAGGTTGTGACGGTAGACGTACCCAAGCAGGAGCCGGAGCAAGTTGCTATGGCGTCTGCAATAAGCGCCTTGTCGCCGCCGGGGAAATTTCCTTTTTTGTCAAGCATGCCGGCATTTGTGGCTGTACCGATCAATGTTCCAACTGTATCGAAGCAGTCAACAAGAGCAAAGCTGATGACTGCGGTGATAACCGGAAGAATAGATTTCGCCAGTCCGTCTTCGAATAGTCCGGCAAAGTCAAACTGGAATGCAACGTTCTTCAAATCACCTATGGCATTGAGATTATAAGCCACATCCGCCGTGGAGAAAACGCCGAAAAAGTCGCTGCCGAACAGCGATGGAATGATGCCGACGATGGCTGTTGCTATCATACCCAATATAATAGCGCCCTTTACTTTGAGCACCATAAAAATAGCGATCAGAATCAGTCCAATGACGGCCAGAAGAGCTGTGCCGCCTTTCAGTGAAGAAAGAGCAGGCACGCCTGCGCCAAAGTTGACAATTCCGGCGTTCAGGAAGCCGATAAAGGCGATGAAGAGGCCGATACCTGCGCCTATTGCGGACTTGAGGCTGGCCGGAATGGAAGATATAATTTTAGAGCGTACGGGAGAGATGGCGATGATAAAGAAAATAACGCCCGAAATCAAAACGATGGAGAGCGCCTGCCGCCATGTAAAGCCAAAGGTAAGACATACCGTATAGGTGAAGAAAGCGTTCAGCCCCATTCCGGGAGCTTGCGCAAACGGCACGTTTGCAAGAAAAGCTGTGAGAAGTGTACCCAAAGCCGCCGAAAGACAGGTGGCTACCGCGACACCTATAAAATATTCACCGGGGATTGCGGGAAAGAAGCCGTCGCCTAAATCGACGCAGAGGATGCCTGGATTGACAAGAATGATGTAGGCCATTGCAAAAAAGGTTGTCAGTCCGCCGAGTATTTCCGTGCGCACAGTTGAACCGCGTTCGGAAATTTTGAAAAATTTGTCCATGCTTTTTTCTCCTTCTTTTCTTTTATTTTCCGGCGTAAGGATATTCAGCACCGTATATCAACAACATCAGCCGCAGAAGCTCTGTAGGGCTTCGGCCGGTCATTTGCTTTTCGCCGGAAAAGTTTATATCCTAATTATATATGGTTTATCCATAAAATTCAATACTTTTATTAAATTATTTTGGAGAAATTTGTTTGATTGCGCTTAACATTGACAGATTTGTAATTACGCGTTATAATAGAAATGAAGTAAAGGCATATCACAGTAAGACTCGGGTTGGTACGGGCGTTCCTTTCGACTGCTCGGCACCGCACGGGCTTTGGTTCTTGATATGCTGCATTATGAACGGAATGAGGATGAATACCATGCAGTATTATTCAATGAAAATTGCCGGATTACAGCGTTCCCTTCCGATTTGCCGCGTAAGCGACGATCTGTACATAGGCGCTTTCGTTATTTTCGGAGATGCACAGTTGACTGTCGCCTGTGCGGAGGCGCTTTTGAAGCAAGCCCCTGCGTACGATTATCTGATAACGGCGGAGGCAAAAGGGATTCCCCTGATACATGAAATGGCAAGGCAGCACGGTGACGATTTTTATTTTGTGGCGCGCAAATCACCTAAATTATATATGACCGGGGTGTTTGAAACAACGGTGCATTCCATTACAACTGAAAAAGAGCAAAAACTCTACCTCGATGCGGCGGACGCCGAAAAGATGCGGGGAAAGCGCATTTTAATAATTGATGACGTGATATCCACAGGCGAGTCTTTGACGGCTGTGGAAACGCTGGTCAATCAGGCTGGCGGCACTGTTATCGGACGTATGGCTATTTTGGCAGAAGGAGATGCGCAGAAGCGGAAGGATATCGTGTATCTGGAAAAGCTTCCTTTGTTTCACGCTGACGGTTCCGTACGGGACGAGTAACAGAATTTGTCTGAAAAAATTGGACGGCAGATAGTTATGATGTGATCGGTATGCAGGCGATGCTCCCTGAAACAGCCGATAGTAAAAGAATATAGCTTCGGATTTCAGGTCGTCTGCGATAACACGAAACGAAAAGCACGGCTTGCTTTTTCAGCTTTTTCGATTCTCTGTGCATCCAAATCGAACTCAAAAGGGGTATGCTGCAAAAAATGCGGCATACCCCTTAAAATTCTATACAGGCGCGAGGAGAGTCAGCTTGCGGCTTCCTCCTCATTGTTTGTTTGCTCTGCGGAAACATATTCGCCAAAAGACGCTTCCTGTTCAATCGGTTTTCTGAAAAATGCACCGATACGCGAAGCGATATAGACGCAAAAGGCAAGCTGAACAGCATAGAAGATTGTCGGAAAAGTATCGTTTAGTACCCAAAAGGAGTTTAGAATAACAGTCGGAATGGTAGATACCGACAGAAGAAGAACAGATAACAAAGCAAGGGGAATATATAGGTGCGGTTTTTCGATGTGCAGTTGATAGCGGGACTCCCCGACAAAATACAGCATACAGGAGATAAGCGCTATCTGATTCAGGATTCTGTTGGGATTGTTGTAGGATACGGAAAGGTCAAAATAGGTTGAAATTAAGAGAATCATTATCCACAAAATCGGACAGAAGGAGAGAAAACCGAGCGCTTTTTTGCTTTTTCCCGATGAGGATGCTACACGGAAAAAGTAAACGAAAGACGGAACGGCGAGCAGAACCAGCGCGCCCTTGAAAATCAGCTCGCGGCACTTCTTATCATATTTTGTAAAATTCTGAAAGTATTGAATAAAAGAAAAGTTTGTTGAAAACTGCTCATAAATTTCAAGTATGATATAAGCAATCAACATAAAGGCGCACAAAGAAGCGGCAAAGACCGTTGTCTGTGTAGGGGCAGAAAAATTGACGGATACGCTCTTCTTGCGGAATGCAAAATATGAAGTAAGCAAAATCGCCGCAGCTACGCACAGCGCGGCGTGAAAATATAAGGGAGAGCTTGTATTCAGACCGTACTGCTGTGTATTCGGGTCAAAATGGCCCAATAGGAGTGCGACACGTACCGCGATTAAAATGAGAGACAGAGCCAGCGTCCCGGCTGCATACATCAGGAGCTTTTTCGTATCAATACGTTGTTCCATGTTCTTTTATGTCCTTTGTGTTTTCACCGTGCGAATACCGGCGCACGGTATGTTGTTTTCTTTGATAATTTTTCCTTGCCTGATTCCGAGAGGGGCCGGCTTCCGGACGGAATGTAAATTGAGGCTTCTGCCGAAGCTATAGCTCCGGCAGAAAACAGATATGCTCGCGCGCTGCATCGTCCGCAGAGCGGAAAAGTCCGGCCACGGCCTCGCAGCAGGTCTTCTTGCGAGTTCAGCAAAATTTTCTTAGCTGCACGGTGCTGTCATACAGCGTTGGCCCATTTCTGAGCATCGGCGCGATACGCTTTATTTTTTTCAGCGGCCTCCTGAGCTGTTTTGCCGGCAGTCAAAAAGTAGATTTTGATTTTGGGTTCTGTCCCGGACGGACGGATAACAATGGTATCGCCGGCGTCGGTATCAAAGGAAAGTACATCGGACGGCTGCATACCCGTGATATCCGTGTTGCCGCTGTTCATATCCGTAATGCATCCGGATAAATAATCATGCATACGGCTGACTTTTATACCTCCGATCTCTTTCGGCGGCATTTTGCGCAGATTCTGCATCAGGGCTTTCATTCTCTCCAGCCCGTCCAGTCCCTCCATATATATGTTTTCAACGCCGTCCTCATAATAACCATAGGTTTTATACAATTTTTGCAGCGCGTCCAGCAGCGTCATGTTCTGAGCGCGGTAATATGCCGCCATTTCACAAATCAGCATCGTAGCCACAACCGCATCCTTGTCGCGCGCGTATTTGCCGCGAAGGTATCCGTAGCTTTCCTCGAACGCAAAGAGAAAGCCCCTTTTACCGTTGTTTTCATTATCGCGGATTTTTTCACCGATAAAACGAAAGCCTGTATACACATCGTACATTGGAACCCGCTGAACCTCGCATACTTTGTCCGCCATACGTGTTGTTACGATGCTCTTTACCGCGTATGCGTCTTGCGGAAGCCGGTTGGTCCGCTTTAAGGCCGTGATGATATAATCTAAAAGCAGTACACCTGTTTGATTGCCGGTCAACGTGACAAATTCCCCGTCCTTTTGGCGAACGGCAATACCCACTCGGTCGGCGTCAGGATCCGTTGCGACGATCAGATCAGAGTTTACGCGATCTGCGAGAGAAATACCGAGTCCGAAAACAGAGGCGTATTCAGGATTCGGATTTTCAACCGTAGGGAAGTTTCCGTCAATTCTCATCTGTTCTTCCACACAGTGAAGATGGCGGATGCCGATTCTTGACAGAATTTCCGGTACCAGACGGTAGCCGGTGCCGTGAAGCGGCGTATAGACGATGCTTAAATCATCCGCCGAACGAGCCACGGCATCCGCGTCTATTCTCTGCGCAAGAACTTCATTCAAATAGGATTCGTCAAGCGACGGTTCTGTATAGGTAAGAATACCGCTCTTCAGCGCCTCCTCAAGAGATATAGAGCGGACATCGTCAAAAATATCCGTTTCCGCAATATAGCCGGCCACCTTTTTGGCCATGGGGGTGGAGAGCTGTGCACCGTCCTCGGCATAGGCTTTGTACCCGTTGTAGCTTTTGGGATTATGCGATGCGGTAATATTGATCCCCGCGAAGCAGTTCAGCTTGCCGATAGCGTAGGAAAGGAGAGGCGTCGGCCTTAGTGCGTCAAAAAGATAAACCCGAATTCCGTGAGCTGCAAGAACGCAGGCGGCGCATTCGGCAAAGCGCTGAGAGTTGTTCCTGCAGTCATAGGCGATCACAACGCCGCGGGAGGCGGCGTCAGAGCCGGTATTGTCAATCATTTTCGCCAGCCCTTCGGTTGCCTGTGCAACAGTATAAACGTTCATTGCGTTGGTACCGGCCTGCATGATGCCGCGAAGTCCGGCAGTACCGAAAGAAAGAGAGGTGAAAAAACGAAATCTGATCTCTTCCTCCTGGTTTTCTATGGCACGGAGCTCCGCTTTTGTTGCCTCGTCTACTTTAGGAGATTCCAGCCAGCGAAGGTAATTTTTTTTATAGTCGTTCATGATTGTTTCCATCCCTTCTTTTTATTGCTCAGCAAATATAACTTAGGCAATAATTCATTCGCTCTATGGACGACGGAAGAAATATCCGTTTTAGCAGTGCAAATATTCATCCGGAGACGGCACCGCAAAGCAGTATCCTTGCTACGCCTCCATGACGCGGCAAGCCCTTATTGAATAAAGCTGTTGTTCGGTGTTGGCGGTTACAATACCAGCGCGGAATTATATACTATAATATAAAGGAAAGAAATCAGTTTGCCTTTTGCTCCTCAACAACTTTTTCAAGGGCCTGAGCAAGCTGATCCGGACACGATGTCGATTTAAAGCCACAGCGAATGCCCTTGAGCCTGCTGATGGCGTCATCTATTCTCATGCCTCGGACGAGAACGGAAATCCCCTGTGTGTTACCGCTGCACCCACCTTCATATTGCACCTCGGAAATGATGTCATCTTCTAAAGTGATATGAATGGCAGAAGAACAGACGCCTTTTGTGCGATATACAAATGATTTTGTCATAATTCTGTACCGTACCCTTGACGACAAGGGCTTCCTTTTACAATTGCGCCGGTTACTGCGGAGCCGGCGGAGAGCAGAAAATATTTATCCTTGAGAAAACTGTACATAATAAACAACGTGGATGTATGGCAAATGTATGATTATACGGCGCTGTAATTTATGCTTTACATAATATTATACCACAATTGGCATATATTGTATAGGCCTTTAAAAAGTTTTAGCAAAAAAGTCACAATATCAATATGTGAAAAATGCATAAAAAAATAGGCAAAAATACGAAAAAATTCTATTTAAATTATGGGCTTGAAATTTGAAAAAAGCGATTAAAGCTCTTGCAATATGGATAATTTTATAGTATAATAGTGAAGCTTGATGTGCGATGAAGTGAGAGGTTGCCGTATGATGCGGGGAATTTTCACAGAGTATGTCCGATATTTAACCGGGCGACAGCAGAAACCGAAACGTTTCTTTGGTGCGGATCGTAACATGACGGGTGCAGACAGAACTGCATTCGGAACATACGGATCTTGTTCGGTGGCAATGTCCCCATAGGGCGTTGAAACCGTTTTTCTCATGCAAAAAAAGAAACGCCCGGAAACGTGTTCGGGTATGTAACTGCGGATAGGGCATTCCGGCAGAAAGCAATGCTGCGGAACGTTCGCCGCGCGCCGTCGTTTAAAATCGAAAAATTTTAAAAGGAGGCACAAACCAGTGGCAGTAATGGAAAAAATCAGAATCCGGCTTAAGAGCTATGATCACACACTGATCGATCAAGCGGCTGAAAAGATTGTGGAAACCGCGAAAAGAAACGGTGCTACCGTTTCCGGTCCGATTCCGCTTCCGACGGAAAAGGAGATTATCACGATTCTCCGTGCGGTACACAAGTACAAAGACAGCCGTGAGCAGTTTGAGACGAGAACTCACAAGCGTCTGATCGATGTTATCAAGCCGCCGCAGAAAGCAGTCGACGCGCTGACAAGCATGGAACTTCCGGCGGGCGTTGAAATCGAAATCAAACTGTAAGGCAATGCGGGCGAGCCCGTGCGTTGGTCATGTTGGCGGAAAACCGTCAACCAATAACACAACAGGAGGACAAAAAATTGAAAAAAGGAATCATCGGAAAGAAAATCGGAATGACACAGATTTTTGATGAAAAGGGTAATGTCATTCCCGTAACGGTCATAGAGGCCGGTCCCTGCGTGGTAGTGCAGAAAAAAACGACTGCAAACGAAGGCTATGATGCTGTGCAGCTCGGTTTTATGGATGTCACGGAAAAGAAGTTGACGAAGGCGGAAAAAGGTCACTTTGTCAAGGCGAACGTTCCTTATAAGAAGCATCTGAAGGAATTCCGTCTGGAGAACGCTGGCGAAATGAACGTCGGAGACGTTATCGGCGCTGACGTATTTGCTCCGGGGGAAAGCGTAGATGTGACTGGTATGACAAAGGGACGCGGCTACACCGGCGCGGTTAAAAGATGGGGTAACCACATTCTTCGTATGACGCACGGTACCGGCCCGATTCACCGTCAGGTGGGGTCCATGGGAGCCAATTCCACCCCGTCCAGAGTTTTCAAGAATAAGAAGATGGCCGGACAGTATGGTAACGAGCGCGTGACGGTGTTGAACCTCGACGTAGTTCGCGTGGATGCGGATAAAAATCTTATCGCTGTCAAGGGAGCTGTTCCGGGCGCCAAGGGCGGAATCGTGTTTCTTCGCAACACGGTAAAAGCATAAACGGAAGGGGGAGAAAACGATGCCAAACATGAAAGTAGTAGATATGGCGGGCAAGGAAGTCGGTTCGATGGAGCTGTCCGAAAAAGTATTCGGCGCGGAAGTCAAGGAAGCGCTGCTTCACGCGGCTGTCAGAGCTTATCTGATGAATCAGAGACAGGGGACCCAGTCGACACTGACGCGCGCTGAGGTTTCCGGCGGCGGCAAAAAGCCGTGGCGGCAGAAAGGGACAGGCCGTGCAAGACAGGGCTCTACAAGATCTCCGCAATGGACACACGGCGGCGTAGCGCTCGGTCCGAAGCCGCGCACCTATCGCATTGATTTAAACAAAAAGACGAAGCGCGCAGCGCTTTTTGGAGCGCTTTCCTCTAAGGTGGCCGGCGGTGAGATGGTGATTGTCGATGCTATCCGTGCGGACGCATACAAGACGAAAACTATGGCGGATATGCTCAAAGCCGTTGGCTTCGTGAAAAAAGCGCTCGTTGTTCTGGCTGAAAAGGACGATAAGGTATACCGCAGCCTTTCCAATATCGCGGGCGTGAAAATTGCGTACGCGAACACCATCAACGTTTACGACATTCTTAACAGCGGTCTGTTTGTGGTGGCCAAAGGGGCGGCGGAGCAAATCGAGGAGGTGTACGCATCATGAAGGCTATCCAAGATATTATCATCCGGCCGCTCATCACGGAAGAAAGCATGGCTATGACACAGGAGAAGAAGTATGCGTTTGAAGTGATGAAGAATGCAACAAAGCCGGAGATCGCGAAAGCGGTCGAAGAAATGTTCAAGGTGGATGTGCTGAGCGTCAACACCATGAATATGAAGAGAAAACCGAAGAGATTGGGTGTGCATGCCGGTTATACCAAGGCATGGAAGAAGGCGATTGTAACGCTGAAGCCTGATTCCAAGACCATCGAATTCTTCGACGGCATGATGTAATCGGGGAGGAGTGAAGAGAATGGCGACAAAACAGGATAAGCCGACGACGCCGGCGA
>CAKTAA010000066.1 GCA_934526185.1 uncultured Eubacteriales bacterium
CCTTTTTTGAGTGGCGTTACAACACCGTCCTTTACAGTCGCTACGGTATTATCGCTGCTCGCCCATTTGACATTTTTATTCGTTGCAGTTTCCGGAGAGAAAATCGGGGTGAGCGTCAAAGTTCCGTCTCCTGTGCCAATGCTTGCTGTTTCCCTGTCAAGCGTAATGCCGGTTACGGGAACAGGTTTTTCCTTAACGCTGATTTTTCCCGGAACAACGTTAAAATTCACATCGTTTTCATCGGTATTGCTGATATCTCCCTCTGCATAAAGGACCGTAACAGATATATCGCCGGGCTCTGCGCTCTCCGCTATTGTAAAAGTGAGCTTTAAAAATTCAGATTCTGTTGTGTTTTTACTTTTGACAAAGGTGATATACGGCAGGTTGTCATAAGAAACAAACGCTCCGGCAGCAAAATCTCCGCAAAGCTCGGCATCGGTTAATGTGATATTGGTATCATCAAAATCAATTTTAACAGATGCAGCGGAAAATCCCGGGTTGTTCTCCAGTGTAACAGAAACGGTTACAGTGTCGCCTTTATAGCCCTCAACCGAGCCAACTGTCATAACGGGAGTATCTGCCGCTGCAGCCCAAGTCACATTTACCGCCGTTGTCATTAACAGCATGAGTGACATGATCAGCGCCATTGTTTTTTTCATTTTTAATTAACCTCCTCAAAATATTTCAACATCTTCATGATTGATGTACTTCAGCAGTCTTGTTAAATCCTTGGTGTTGACTTTACCGTCGCCGTTGACATCAAGAGCTTGCTCCGTACAATCGACATCTTCATGATTGATGTATTTCAGCAGACGTGTCAAATCCTTGGTGTTGACATTTCCATCGCCGTTGATATCTCCGGGCAAATAATCTATTACGGTAATTTTTCCATCAATAATTTTGAAGTTTACATCCTCTTCATCAATGTTGGAAATATTTCCTGCCTCATATAACAGAGTGATATAGGCGTCGCCGTCCACGGCAGCACCAAGTACTTCAAAGGTAAGAGTCAGCATGTTTGTGTCAGAATCGATATTACTGCCTCTGACAAATGTCAAATAAGGAAGATTGTCATATGACACATTCGTTCCGTTGCTGAACTCTTCGCTTAATTCCGCCCCGATTAGCCGAAGCCTTGTCGTATCGTAATCGATTTTTATTGACGCCGCATTGAAGCCCGGATTGTTTTTAACAGATAAATTTACAGTTACCGTTTCTCCTGCCGCAGCAGTTTTATTTTCAATAATAATCTGCGGGACATCCTCGCCGACATAATCGGTGTAATGATCCTTATAGTTATCGCCGCAAACAGAGCAGGTGTGCAGGGAATAGCCCTGAGAGTTTTCTGTCGGAGGAATGATCGTTGTGACATAATTGTGCGGAATCATCGGAATAACTTCCTGCTCTTTCAAGGTTTTTCCACATACTGAACACTTCTCGCCCGCAGTAAGACCTGTGCTGGTGCAGGTTGCCTTAACCTCCGGAATTTCTACCACAGTGTGTCTCATAGGAACTGTTTTTGTCTCCGAATAGCCGCATACAGAGCATGTGCGTGTGCTGGTGCCGTTTGTATCGCAGGTGGGCGGAGTTTTCTCCTCCCAGAGACCAAAGGAATGCGCTGCAGGGATTTCTGTAATATCCGTTTTTTCATTACAACGGATGCAGTGATGCGATTTGCTTCCGGGCTCCGTGCAGGTGGCTTCTTTCTCAATCGTCCACTCAGCGGAATACTCGTGACCGAGAGCCGGTATTACAGTTTCGTCTTTTTTAGCGTCACACAAGGTACAATGGATCGATTTTGAGCCTTCAGTGATACAATCGGGCGCAACATCAATTGTAAAATCGTCACCCCAAATATGTTCGTGGACAGATACCTCATAAATGACGCGGTCATTTGAAGTATATGAATCCCCTACGCCGGGAATATATTCCGCTGTAATGGTATGTTCCCCCTCAAGCACCGTCCATTCCAGCTCAGCGTATGCTATTCGGTAGCCGTTTGTTCCCACAGATGTCCTTGACAGCGGTGCAGTTCCAATTTTCTCTCCGTCCAATTCAAAGGACACAGAACCTCGGGGAGCCGGAGTTGTGATACCGTTCTTTCGCGAAACATCAAACGAGGCAACCAGCGTTACGGTTTCACCGCTTTCATATGCTTCGGGATTTGCAGTAAGCGCCGCCGCGCTAATGGTGAATTTTCCGTTTTCATCATATGTGCCTTCGTATTGATTGGCGCCGCTTCCCGACACGGTGCAATTTGTAAAGGTCGGGGCAGTAGCGTTTGTCCCTTTTCCCGATGTGGACAGGATCAAAGTGCCTCCTGTGACATTTAACTTTCCGGCAGTTCCGTACTTTGTCCCGTCGTAACCGCCACCGATAGCAAAGGCTTGTGAGCCTGCCTTTGCCGTAACCTGTCCGCCACTGATCGTGACATCAAAGCCGTTGAGTCCCGAACCGTTTCCTGTGCCACCGATACCGGCAGCATATTGTGCACCGGTAGCAGAGACAGTTCCATCTTCTACTGTAAGCGATGCATGGATACCTGCTCCACCATAATAGATTTGTTGTATGCTCGGACTTCCACTTATACCATTAGTTCCTCTAACTTTTCCATTACCATTAAGACCGCCTATACCACCACTACCTCCAGTTGCTCCTTGTTGCCCTGGCCTTCCACCTTTACAATATAAATTTCCACCATAGACATTAACATTGACAGCAGACAATCCAGATCCGCCAGATCCACCATAGCCGGAAGGTCCACCATTGCCGCCATTGCCACCTACGCCGACTTGCCCTAAATTTGGACCATAAGCTTCACTATATCCGCCATTTCCGCCATTGCCACCGGTTCCACCAACACCGCCATTGCCACCGTTTCCACCAGTTGCATATATTGTCCCAGCATATATTGTAACTGAACCCCAAACGCGAATAGCATCACCGCCAGTCCCTCCTGTACCCCCAGGACCTCCTGTACCTCCATTGCCAGCATTACTTAGGTCCCAAAACCTAGTCTCCCAATTAAGGCCATTAGCTCCTCTACCTCCTGTGCCTCCAGTGCCTCCTGTACCTCCGTTTCCACCATTTACTGTTATTTGTCCACCTTTTATAGTTATATTACGAGCATATATTCCATAACCGCCATTGGAAGTATAGCCTTGGTATCCAGCACCACCATTTTTTTTGTAAGCCAAGCCACCATTGTTGACACCAGCGCTTCCATTTGTTCCTTTATTTCCGGTAGTACCATTTGATCCGCTAATCGTTATATTCCCATCAAGAAATTCCACATTCCCTGTTCCATATATTCCATGATCAGCTGTATTCGACGCTTTTCTTTCAACTTTCACAACGCCGCTTTCAATTCTCAATGTTCCATTGATGATGCTTATACCATTTAAAAATGTTGCAGTACCGGTACTGGTTTGTTCACTTTCGTTATATTGGCTGTCCAAAATTCTAACAGTTCTTTCCCCACTCTTGAACGTCAAGGTATTACTGCAAGTCAAATCATATCCATTGAGATCAATGGAATTACAAGACACTAAATCCGAACCTGTATAATAGATATCCTGCCACAACATGATATCCACATTTTCGGTACCAAGCATTTCACCGAATGTCGTTGCGTCATACACATTTACCGTTGTACTTTCTTCAGTTGAAATTCCCTCTGAAATTGCCGACAATGCCGACACTGGCAGCATCGTTACTATCAGCAATCCACATAGAAGAAAAGATAAAAACTTTTTCATGTCACCCAACCTCTTCCTCTTTAATAATTTTTATAATTCTACCGGCAAAACCATCTAACGAATTTTCAAATCTTTCCTGTTCTTTTTCAAATCGAATATTTTCCTTAATTGTTTTTATTGCTTCTTCTATCGAATCACGGCGAAGTTTGGGCGGAACCCATTCTTTCGACCAGAGGTCTTCAAGGCTAATTATTTTACGCAATGTTTTGTATGCTTTTGTTTTTTCCTGAGCCTCGTCGTCAAAATATGTTTTCATGCTTTGATTTGCCAAACGGGCAGTAGTCGGTATATAAAAAATGTTTATTCCGTCAGATTGGTTTTCACGGTTAGTAAGTAGCAGTCGTTTCTTAGGAAAACACAACCTCCCTATCTGCAGCGAAATATGTATTTCATTATCTATTTTACTTAATTGGAATATTTCTTTAGGTTGTAAACCAGCATAGGTTATTTTGTCATTCACAAGCTCGTTTTCATATTGCCTAAATAAATTCCGCTTTTGAAATGATTTGCCTGATCTGTTTAAAACAGCCCCCTGTGTATACAGTTGAAACGGGGGTTCTGCTTTGGCAATCACCTGAACCATATGATTCCCCACACTGTGAATCAGCAAAACGCAGGACAAATCCTCGCTATGCATATGTGGATTAATTGTGCCATACGGCGTAATATAAATATAATATTTTCCGTTGTCTGACCGAAAAAAATTAATTACTTCATGCGGTAAATTGCCGTTATTTACTCCGTATTCTCCAGTAAAAATACTATTAAGCAGAATCTTCACAAGCCTCACCTCCATATTTTTTAACAGATGCAACATAATCGGCATTATGTAATAAACGCAGGCTGAATTTTTCCATTTAAGACTACCGAATCTCCACAAGCCGCAGACCAAACTAAAAATAATCGCAAAAAGCCCGGCCTTTTCGAAATTCACGTTGAAAAGGCTTATCGGTGCTGCTTTTTTTTGACAATATCCCCAAAAAATCATACTTTTCTTCGCTGAACTGCTTGTAATTTCTTTTCAGTTATGATATATTGACATCAATAAATAGGTTTGGTGTGTTCCGTTATGCAACATAATGCCGATTATGTACTCAGCCGCCGGTTTCGACGGCTTTTTTCATAGGAGCAGCCGCATATGTTCCATCTGTCTGCGGTGCTCATCTCCGGTTGAAATGATATAGATCCGGGTAGTATTGATACTGCTGTGGCCTAAAATATCCGCCAGCTTGGCGAGATCTTTTTCAATACCGTAAAACACACGGGCAAACAAATGCCGCAGATTGTGAGGAAATACCTTTTGCGGATTTACCTCCGCCTGCTCGCAAAGGCCTTTCATCTCCCGCCAGATATTGGTGCGGCTCATCGGCTTCCCTGTGCGGGTGATAAAAATGGCGCCTGACTGTATATTCTGCTCTGCGGCATAGCGCAGCAGCTTTTTCCGCAGCTCCTTTACAAGGAACACCGACCTTGTTTTTCCTTTGAGGGAAACAACCGCCTCGCCGCGCTTTGCCGCTTCCACTGTGATATATTGCAGTTCGCTCACTCGAATCCCAGTTCCGCAGATGGTCTGCAAAATCAGGTTTAGCCGCTCGTTGCCTTTTTGCTTAGCAGCATTTACCAGTCGCATATATTCCGCTTTGGTCAGTTCCTTTTCTTCGGGGCAGTAAATCTGCCGCTGGAGCTTGATGGATTTCACCTTGCAATCCGACCATCCGAGAAATGAAAATAGGCTGTTCAGACTTGCCAGCATGGAGTTAATGCTTCGAACAGCATAGTTTTCGGCAAGCAGCCTACTCTTGTAAGCAATGACCTTTCCCTTTGTGATTTCAGCACCGCCTAAATATTCGGCGAACGCTTGCACATCCCGCAGATATTTTTCTACGGTGTTTTCGCTTTTCTCTTCACTCCTGAGATATGCGGAAAAATCCGCAATCCTATTTTCTGTTAAAATTCGTCCTTTCATTTTGATTTACCTCCGGATATCTATTTTATTCGAAAAGTATGATTCAAGAGTGGTCCTCTCCATTTTAGGAAGGAATAGCCGCTTAATCGACTGTGTGGATTTCGGGCATAAAAAGAGTCCCATGGGTTAGCAGCGTAAAAATTATGCTTTTCTAACGAGCTTTTTTTTCCTTACCGATCCCTTCTCGTATCAGTTTCTAATGCAGTTTCCCCAGCGCACGGCGGTAAGTCTTGTCCGTTGTATCGGTGGGGGAAAACTAAGCCGTGATCGACGGCAACATCCAGGAATGCCCCTGTCGGTGTGGTTTCTTTTGGGCTTGCCGTCCTCATCGAATCCTCGTTATCATAGTAATAGATAGAATAACATTCCATACAGAAGCCGAGATGTGCCGATGCCATTGCGCTTTCATAGTAGTTCGGATTTTCAAACGCCGCCAGGATTGCTTCGGCTCGCTCTATTTTGAAAAACAGTTTTTCCGTATCTGATATATCCCCGCGGCGATTTCTTCACGGCCGTCCTCGCTGTCCTGAACGGCCTATTTGCCATGGCAGTCTATAACTGCACATTCTGCATTCCTGACCGTATGAGTTCAGCGGTATCTTTTTCACTTATATCGATCGCCTGTGCAATTTTCTGAATGGTTGCGCGATCTGCCTTGCCGCCGGATCCACGGAATAACCGCATCGTCTTTTTCAGCCGCGAATATTCATCGTTTCTCTGAACGGTAAAGCCCGTCCGCATGGTACGGATATATTCGTGCACCTCTCGCATTGCAGCGTATTGCTTGTACGCAATAAAGAGGACACCGCAATTCAGATCGTAATCGTGCAAGGCGTTCAGCATATCGATGATATACGCCTGCTTGGTATCCGAAAAACGCCCGTACATCGCATATTCCCGAACAAATGTCATGGTCTTGTCATTGACCGTGACCGTGCGCTCATAGTAACGCAGAAGCCAAGCGATATATTGATCGTCCTTTTCGGAAATGTAACCTGCGCCGGCGTTAAACGGCGTCTATGCGGTTCCTTTTCCCATTCTTTCGCGGCGGCCGCCTCTCCCGAATTAAAAAGCGGGGGTTATTTTAACCTCTTATCCGCTTCGGCGCAGAGCCGCTCTTGCAAATTCTTCCGTTATGGTTTTCCTGCCGTTCTCGGTTCGGATAGCAGAACAACGTCGGTTATACAAATCCACAGCGGGATCAGCAGCGGCAAACTCCTTGCGGTTGCTTGAACTATTTAGTCTCAATTTTATTGTCCAACTTTTGGGGCAATTCCTTTTTGCCTATAAACCTGGATTTCATGAGGCCCGCGCTTTTGCTTTACTGGCCGCCCCCGGACAGAACGATGATCTGCCGCTGATTTGCCTCGCGTTTCCCGGCAAGCAAGGCGTGCGGCTGGTATGCAAACGCAGGCAGGGCACAAGATCGCTGTTTGACCTGGAAACAGCGTCAAGCCTACAGGTTTTGCGGCCCGCAGGCTTCACCGCCTGTTTTTGTTATGTTTTACGCAAATTTCATCAAATAAAGATATATGAAATAGTTGCGTTGGGATAATATTAGATGGAAATTCGTTCGATCTGTATCCGGAGGCATACATGAGAGGAATCATTCTCTATCAGTCAAAATACGGCGCTACAAAGAAGTATGCAGCTTGGCTGTCAGAAGCAACGGGATTTCCTATACAGGGAATAAATGCTGCAAAGGCGTCTGATTTGCGTCAATATGACCTGCTTATCGTTGGCGGCGGAATCTATGCTTCGGGCATAGCGGGGCTTTCCTATTTGAAGAAAAATCCAGATATCTGGAAGGGCAAAAACGTTCTCGTGTTTTGTGTGGGAGCATCTCCTTACGAGGAAACGACGTTCAAGGAAATAGTGCGTCATAATATGAAGGGAGAATTATCCTCCTTCCCCTGCTTTTATTGCCGGGGAGCCTGGAATATAGCACAAATGAATTTTTTGGATAGAACGCTTTGTAAACTGCTCCGCAATGCGGTGCGGAAAAAGGCTCCGGAGGATTATGCCCCCTGGGAGGCTGCGCTCATGGAAGCAGGCGACGAAAACCGTGATTGGACAGATAAGAAGTATTTAGAACCGATATTGGCCAAAGTGAACGCGTTGTTGTCAAAGACATTTTGAGGAAAGGCGGGCTCCGAAATGTACAAAGCGGTAGTGATCGAATACTCCCCAAAAGCAGAAGATATGGCGAAAAAAATAGAAGAAAAGGCAAACGAGATATCGGAAGAAGGCCTTGATCTGATTACCATGTCTGTTACAGGCTCAGCAAAAGCAATTTTGGTATTTAAAAGCGAGAATTGAGCTTCGGGCAGCAAAGCTGTATATGATCTCTGTAGCAGCGTACCCACTTGGCGCAAAATGCTCCGACGCAAAAGGGTGTTTGTACACAATCAAAAAGATTTCCATCATCGCCAAAAAACAGAGCGTAAGCGTACATTAATTTATTTAAAAGCTTATAATTATTGGGATATTCTAAGATACCTGCGCGGGTAATATGAATGCATTCATCAATATTTCCTCCGTGAGATCTTTTTCTCTGCGAAGGCGCTTTACCGTCTCGCCAATATAAAGCTGAATATTGTTTCCTCCATTTAATTTTAATCGTTATGACCATAATATCACGCTTACTACTAGAAAAAATATCTCGCAGGATCACCTCCGCTGCCGACGAAAAGACAAAGCTTGCCCACGAATTAGGGCATTGCATAACAGGAGCATTCTACAGCATCGATTTCCCCTTCGATATTCGGCAGCGCCATGAAAATCGCGCCGACAAATGGGCAATCAAAAGGCTCGTCCCAGAAAAAGAACTGGAAAAAGCCGTCGCGGACGGTTATACGGAAATATGGGCGCTTGCCGATTTCTTCGGCGTGACAGAGGATCTGATGCGCAGGGCAGTAAGCTGGTACAAATTCGGCAACCTAGAGTCATGATAGACTGCCCGCGTTTTGACATTTAAATGAAAGGACAGAACAAAAAGCAAAAGACCGCTTCTTCCAGCGGCCTTTTCTCTGTTATATCCGTTTTACCATAATCCGTTACGAGCTTCCAATCTGGAGTTTCTCCGCCGCAGCAGAAAAACGATTAATGATGATAGTAAAACTATACATAGATTTATAACATATGTAAGCCGTCCTGTCAATCCCTTATTTGCATTTTTTTCACGATATTCGCACAAGAAAAAGGGGCCGGAGGCACAGGTCTTATTCCGTAATCCGAACCCATGCCGCCGTCTCGCAGCGATCGTTCCATTCTTTCCCGGATGAAGCATAATCAACAAAAACGACGTTGCGGTCTCCGCAGCAAAGCCGGTAGGCCTGTTCTGCGGGGAACAGCGCGAAATCCGGAATCGGCTCGGCCTGCTCCGCGCCCTGTTTCAAATTCAGCGGAATGTCGACCGCTCCCGGATTCGCTCTCGTATCCAGCGCCAGTACGACGGGGCCGCGCATCAGCACGCCGTATCGATTTGGCCTGTTCGCAGCCTCCGGCAAAAAGTCAGAATCTTTCCATAAACGGATCGTAAGATCTGCGCGGATGCGGATGGTATCTCCGCCCTGCCAGATCCGATCTGCGGCGTAGAAGCCGGCGCGGTTTTCGGCAAGCGTCTCCCCGTTGATCTGAAGCGTGCTTCCGGCGCCGAACGGGGGCAGCCGGAACAGAATTTCGAATTGCTCCGGAGCCTGCATTTGGAGTGTCAGAACAATTTCTTCTCCCGCGGGATAATCGGTGTCGATCCGGAACGAAGCTTCCTGCCCGCTCGCCGTCGCGGTTCGGACCAGCCCCGGCTGATAGAGATGAAACGCAAAGCCGCGTTCTGTTCTGCTTACGGAGGAAAGCGCCGTGCAGGCCGTTCCGGCAGCGCCGATTGCAAGACAGCAGCCGTACGCAAACGTATCGTCCAGTTTTTGATAACCGCCCATTTCCCTGCCCCGCCGGCCTTTGCGCAAGGGACTGTAGCTGTCGAAAACAGGGATCATCCCTTTGCACGTCTGTAATTCCGTATTGACTGCGCCAAGCAGCGCATTACAGGCCGAACGTTCGATTGCGTCGGCATATTTGACGTTTCCCGTAATCTGCAGCAGCAGATAGCAAAGCTTCATCCAGGTCACCGTTACGCACGTCTCCTGCATAATGCCGTCGAATGCAGGATCAAACTGACGGATCGCAGAATGGTCGAAAAGCTCATGCGTGCAGCCGGCGGAACCGATTACCGTAATATCCGAGCGCAGAACACGATCCGCAAACCGTTCCGCTGCACGCAGGTATCTCGGCTCCTTTGCAACGCGGTAATACCACAGCAGCCCCTCGAAGCAGCTCATCATCTCATAGGCTTTTGTTACGGGATATTCATACGGGAAAAGGCGATCCTCTTCCGCCGCGCGGAACAGGTCGAATCCCTCCACGCCCCCGTTTTCGATAATATATCGTGCAAAGTCAAGATAGCGCTGTGCGCCGGTCAGCGTATACAGCCTTACGAAGGGCTCCAGGATCGAACTGGAATTCATTCCTCCCCAGGCCTTGCTCGTCTGCGTAATCGAACGCTTGCCGGCAGACGGAGGGCCGATCCGCGCAACGATATAGTCTGCATGGCGCTTCAGTGCCTCGAGGATTTCACCGCGCAGCGCTTCCTCCCGGCAAATGTCCAGAAAATACTGCATGCCCAGCATCACATATTTCCGGCACCAGATATCCCATCCCTGGAATTCCCGGGAAATGGAATAAGTGGAAAAACGTCCCTCGCCATCCTGTACAGACAGCAAATCGCGCACGCTGTCTTCCAGAATTTCGTACAAGTCCGGATCCTGCGTATAGTAATATGTCAAAGAAGCCCCGCGCATCAGTTTTCCCCAATATTCGCCGCGCCAGGCAAGATTGGCGTCATCCGCATTCCCGCTTCGGAACGGCTCCGCCAGCCGTTTCCAGACAGCGGGATCTTTCAGCTGCCGTTCCTGTACGAACCGAATGGCTCTGTCGAACATTCCCGTAAAATGCAGAGAGCCCATGGGCAGCAGTTCAAACCGATAGGGAATCATACACATATTTTCAAACCTCCACGCCGATTTCGTTTCCTTCCGGAATATTTTCCGCTGTGGTATACGTTTTGACCGCAAGCCGGCCGGAGCTCCCGTGCAGAGGAGCGATGCGCACCGTGCGTTTTTCACCCGGAAGCAGAGAGAAAAAGTTGTCCTCCAATACCGCCTCCGCGTCGAACGCAACCGCATGCACATATGCCGCCGCCTCTACCGTAACGGATCCGTCCTCCTGCAGAACGGATACGCCGCCGCATTCCCGAAGCCGCAGGAGCCCCGCTTTATAGAAAGTCCTGTGGCGTCCCAGCCCGCAGCGCAGATCGCATACCAGAAGCTCTTCTTCTCCAGGCGCCAGCTCTTCCGGGACGGTAAAAACGCAGGAAGCGCCGCCTGCCGGAATTTCCTGCAAGCGATGAAGCGCGCCGGCGGCCGAACCGTCCCGTCCGATCCGCGTAAGCGTCAGCTCCGCGGGAATCGCGTCCGGCGTATCATTCGCTGCGTATAATTGCAGCGTACCGTCCTCCTGCCGGTCAAACGAAGCCGTGACAGGGCGCGCCGCTTCTTTAAAGGCGTAATAGGCGGCCTTCGGCACGCCGTAATAATCTATGAACGACCAGCCGGAGGCCGCGGGCCAGCACTCGTCAAACATCCAATAGATCACGCCGCCGCAAAAGTCCTGATTCCTGCGGTACTGTTCCATCGTCAGCCGCATCCACTCATACTGGATGTACTGTAATTTAAAGAGTCTGTCCGCTCCGTCCCGGAAGCCGCCAAGCAAGCGCTCCGCAAAGCGCAGCGTGTAATCCAGCAGTTCTTTGGGCAGGGATGGATTCGTTTTCGTATGATACCTCCACATCGACAGGTCTTCGCCAAAAATATCGTCCTCCGTCATAAACTTTCTCAGCGAGCAAAGCGATACGGCGC
>CAKTAA010000067.1 GCA_934526185.1 uncultured Eubacteriales bacterium
CCTGATCGCCGGCGCAACCGGTATGGGAAAATCCGTATGTATCAACAGTCTGCTTATCAGTATTCTGTTTAAGGCTACGCCGGAAGAGGTGAAACTGATTCTGATAGATCCGAAAAAGGTGGAGCTCAACATTTACAACGGAATACCGCATCTGCTTGTCCCTGTTGTAAGCGATCCCAAAAAGGCTGCCGGCGCGCTGCACTGGGCTGTGACTGAAATGGAACGGCGTTTTGAGCTTATCGAAGAGGTTGGCGTGCGCGATATCCGCGCTTATAATGAAATCACAAAAAATGATCCGGAAAGGGAAATGTTGGCGCAGATTGTGATCATAATTGATGAGCTGGCCGATCTTATGATGACCGCACCGGACGAAGTAGAGGAATCCATCTGCCGTCTGGCTCAAAAAGCCAGAGCGGCAGGCATGCATTTGATTATCGGAACGCAGAGACCATCTGTAGATGTCATTACGGGCTTGATCAAGGCGAATATTCCGTCAAGAATAGCATTTACTGTCGCATCGCAGGTTGATTCGAGAACAATAATCGATATTTCCGGCGCAGAAAAGCTCATAGGCAGAGGAGATATGCTGTATGCACCGGTGGGACTCAACAAGCCGATCCGGGTTCAAGGCGCTTTTGTCAGCGACGGCGAGGTGGAGGAGGTTACGGAATTTCTGAAAAAGACTGTGGGACAGGCTGAATATGCGGACGACGTTATTGAGCGTATCGAAAAGGAAGCGGAGCTGTGCGGACAGAAAAAAGGACGCAGTGCTAATACAGAGCTTGACGGAGGGGAGGACGCCGAAGGAGATCCGATGCTGAGAAGCGCTATTGAGCTGGCAGTGGAAAGCGGAAAAATTTCAACGTCGCTGATCCAGCGCCGCCTCTCTCTCGGCTATGGCCGTGCGGCTAAGCTGATTGATAAAATGGAACAGATGGGAATTGTCAGCCCTCCGGAAGGCCAAAAGCCCCGTACGGTTTTGATAACCAAGCAGCAATACATGGAGATGGTGGTTCAGCGCGAGGAATTGGGATAAGTACGGAACACGAAATGCCGTACAGACGTCATATCCGTATAATGTAAAAGGGGGCGCAGGTTATGACCAGGCAGGTATCGAATCCGAAGCGGCAATCTTTATTTTGTTAAGATGCAATTCATATAAATTATATATCAAAAGCCTTGCAAAGTGAGTTTTTATAGATATAATAAAGCGTATCGATTAACAATCGGTATAAAAACATTTAATCTTGCGTCACGGAAGGATGGTTCATCAATGGTTTATATTTTTTTAGCTGACGGTTTTGAAGAGATAGAGGCGCTGTGCCCTCTTGATATGCTCAGACGCGTAGGTGTCCCAGTGCAGACAGTCGGCGTCACAGGCGAATATATAACAGGTGCGCACGAAATAATTGTGAAGGCGGATATAACAATTGATAAAATTGATATGTCCGAGGAACTGGAAATGATTGTGCTGCCCGGTGGAAAGAAGGGAACGGAGAATCTGGACGCAAGTGAACCTCTGCATGCGGTTCTGGATTATGCCTCGGAACGCGGTTTGTATATAGCGGCGATTTGCGCAGCGCCATCCATTCTCGGCAAAAAGGGTATGCTATACGGACGCAGCGCCGTCTGTTATCCGGGGTTTGAGCCGACGCTTGAGGGAGCAAATATTTCGAACAAGCCGGTAGTCATTGACGAAAATATTATAACGGCTAAGGGCATGGGAGTCTCCCTTTCGTTCAGTTTGGCTTTGGTGGGAATCCTTTGCGGCGAGGAAACTGCTGAAAAGCTGAAAAATACCGTGATAGGCTGATAGAAAAGAAAATGAAAACGGATATACGAAATGAAAAAAACGCACTGCGAGCGTTATACAAAGGGCGCCGGCGTAACATACCGATGCAGGACAAGACACTGCGTGAGCAAAAGTTATGCCGTTTGTTTCTGTCAAGCGTTACTTACCGCTACAGCCGCGCAATTTTGGCATATGCGCCTGCGCATGAGGAAATTGATATAACGGATGTCGTCAGACAAGCACTGCGGGACGGTAAGAAGGTTGCATTTCCATTGTGCAATCCGGAAACCTGTGAGATGACCTTCCATACGGTAAAATCTTTGGATTTGCTTCAGGAGGGACATTATCACTTGCTGGAGCCTCCGGCAAACACACCGGTATACGAGGTGCAAAACGCACAGACGGATCGTGCGGTCTGTCTGGTCCCGGGGCTGGTATTTGACCGAGAAGGATACCGAGTCGGATACGGCAAGGGTTATTACGACAGATATCTGAGCGCCTTTCACGGTATAAGTGTGGGGATGGTCTATTATGATTTTTTGGTTCCGGAGGTTCCCCGCGGCAGATATGATATAAATGTAGATGTCCTTGCGACGGAAAAGGGGGTGATTGCACTCCATGCGAATGAAAAACGCAATATTGGCCCCAATCCTGACAGCGGTGATTTTTTTGCTGCTGATTCTGATAAAATATGTGAATCTTGAGGTTCTGGAATTAAACGGCAATTTATATCTTTCAATGGCAATACTTCAATTTCTTGTTTTTTTGCTGCCTTCCTTTTTTTTCTGTAAGCTTCGCGGTCAGGATTATACTCCGCGGCTGAAGCTGATGCCTTTCGGACTTGAAAAGACCATATTTGTTGTATTTGCCGTTTTTGTAATGATATTGGCCTGCACAACAGTAAGGCTCGGGCTGTATTATTTGGGATTTACACCGGCAGAGTATACACTTTACGGCACAGGAATTCCAACTGTCAATGTGAATATCTATGATCAGGTATATATACTAATTGTGTTTGCTTTGATACCGGCAGTAACGGAAGAATTTCTGTTTCGCGGTATAATGTATGCGGAATATGAAGAATCGGGTGCTGTCAGCGCAATTCTCCTGACGTCTGTTCTGTTTGCTATGATGCATTATTCACTGCCTGAGTTTCCGGTCTATTTTTGCGGCGGCATTCTCATGGGGCTGGTATTGTATATTACGCAATCGGTAATAGCGTCAATGATAGTACATTTTGTTTACAATCTGTACAGCTTGTTTTTAGAATCGTATCTGTTCCGGTTCATTGACAGACCGGAAAACAACATATTTTTTATTTTTATTCTCATCTCACTGTTGCTGCTTTTTCTTACGCTTATGTTCAGCGAGGCGGAACGCGTTTTATATGCGAACGGATTAAAGGCAAAGGCAACACCGGCGTATGCAGCCAAAAGCAAGAAATATGGACGTATGTTTTTGACGGCATTGCTGTCTCCCACTTTTTTGCTGTGTGCCGTTGTATATTTGTTGCGTGTATTTCATATTTTTTAAAGCAGAAACATACTGCAGAGTCGAACAAGGCTCAGGCTCGGGTCTTACATCTGCAAAAATCCTGCTTGTTGATTTTACAGAAGGGAAAGCGATATGGAAGATAATAAAAATACAACAGGTGATCGTCTGCAGGATCGCGATAAACGAACTGCCATGAATGACGCCGGCGGAGAATCGCGCCCGGCGCAGCAGTCATCGTCTCTCCGACCGCGACGGATGCCTATGAAAAATCCGGAGCAAAAAACAGGTTCCGTTTCATTTGACCAAAATTTTAGAAATCAAACTCCTGCGCAATCTGCCTCGCCGCGAAGCAATACAAAACAGGGAACCGCCGAGACACAGAATGCTGAACAAAATCGTTTCTCCTCACAGGAACGGCCTGCGGAACACACAGATTCCCGTCCGGTACAGACGGTATCGGGCACGACACAGCTTAACAGAAACAATCAATCTTCCCTAAAAAGAGGAACCGGCGCTGCGGTCGGACAGGGGGGGCGAAATCCATCTAGCCGTACAGCATCTCATCCTGCGGCTGTAACAGACGAAAAAGCTTCTAAAAACTCAAAGGTCAGAAAAAAGGAGGATAAGTCCTCAGGAGAGGGAGGCCGCACTGCTGTCTCCAGTATAATCAAAGCGGTTGTCTATATCGTCAGTGTCCTTGTCGTAGCTGTATTTCTGAGCTATGCTATCATATCTGTCGGCAACGATATGTATGCGCTTGTAAAAGACGACACCGTCATTGAGATAGAACTTACGGATTATATGACCATTGACGACATCGCTGATCTTCTTCATGACAATGGGCTGATAGAACATCCTGCTGTTTTTAAATTATATACTGGTATGAAAAATGCCAAACGAGAAAAGAAATACGAATTTATCAGCGGCACGTATGAAGTCAGCCCTTCAATGAGCTATGATGAATTCATAAAAATGTTCGCCCACCTAACCGTAGCCGAACGCGAGCAGATAAAAATAACGATACCGGAGGGCTATACCGTTGATGAGATCATAGAATTGTTTTTGTCAAACGGAATGGGAACCAAGGAAGGCTTTATTGATGCAGTTAACAACTACGACTATGGAACTGATTTTCGTTTTTTAGAGGAACTGCCTGCAATGACAGAGGACAGAAAGTACCGTTTGGAGGGATATCTGTTTCCGGATACCTATTATTTTTATAAAGATTCCAGCGAATCCTCCATTATATATAAACTTCTGGAAACCTTTGAACTCCGTGTTACAGAGGAATATTATACGCGGGCGGAAGAAATGGGAATGAGCATGGACGAGGTGGTTACTCTTGCTTCCATCATACAGGCGGAGGCAAAACTAAAGGAGGACTTTTTAAAAATTTCAGCCGTGTTAAACAATCGCCTCAACCATGCCGATCTGTTTCCAAAGCTGCAAAGCGACGCAACCATTCAATATATTCTTGAGGAACGCAGAGCGGATCTGACAGCAGACGATTTGAAAATTGATAATAAATATAATACGTATGAATATCCGGGTCTGCCGCCGAGCGCTATCGGAAATCCTGGAACAGAGGCTATTAATGCAGCATTAGGTCCGCTTCAGGAATATTTGAATAACGGCTATTATTTCTTTGTTTCCGCGCCGTCCGGGGTGACATATTACGCCAGAACAGCAGAGGAACACGAGGTTAATAAAACAAAAATCAAAACCGGCGAATATAAATAACGACAATTCAGAGAGTTAAACACAATTTTATTTCGTGAGAAAGAAATAAAACGGGAGGTAGCAAATGAACAGATTGGATTTGAAGAGACCGCTTGTCATAGCGCACAGGGGGGCATCCGCATATGCACCGGAAAACACGCTGTATGCGTTTCAGCTTGCCATCGATATGCAGGCGGATGCCATTGAGCTTGACGTCCAGCCTTCAAAGGACGGAAAACTGATTGTTATCCATGACAGCACAATCGGCAGAGTTTCCGAAGGCAGCGGAGCGGTTAAAGATTTTACGCTGGAGGAGCTTCGCCAATATCATTTTAATAACGGCATTGAAAAGTACGCAGACGCAAGAATTGCAACCCTTGATGAAGTGTATGATTTGTTCTCAAACAATGATATGCTGATAAACGTAGAAATTAAGGATCCGGAAGATGCCTTTTTGCAGGAGGTTGCCGCTTGCACAGCTCGTCATGGAATGCATGAACGGATTATATACTCCTCTTTCTATCATCGTGCGCTTACAAGAATGCAGGAGCTTGAGAAAGATGCGTTTGTTGCTCCGCTGTACGACGGAAACATCGTCAAGCCCTGGGAGTATGCCGCCAGCTTCGGTGCACGCGCGCTGCACACCTCCTGCGGCGATCTGTATCAGTTCCCGGATTATTCAAAACGCGCACATGAACTGGGAATCCGCGTGCATCCCTGGACAGTAAACGGCCGCGACGGCACTATGGAGATGCTGAAAAAAGGCGTTGACGGTGTCATTACGGATTTTCCGGATGTTGCCCGGGCATGTGTCCTTGAGCTTGAAGCATAACGCAAAATGCAAAGGGATGCGTTCCGTCCGTAAACGGACTTTTCGCATCCTTTATTTATGTTCAAAGGAAATTCAGCTAAAAAAAGACCGGTATTTTAAGGGCGGACATAAATCTGTATAATGGCTGAATTTTTTCGGTCTGACAGATGTATAAGCCTCATAGGAAAAATATGGAAAGGATGACAACATGATAGAGCTATTGTCGCCGGCCGGCAATTTCGATAAAATGAAGGCCGCTCTGCTATACGGGGCTGACGCTGTTTATCTGGCAGGTCCGGCCTTTGGTATGCGCGCGGCAGCCGATAATTTCAGTACGGAAGAGCTTACCGTTGCTGTGCAGTATGTAAGAAAACAAAAAAAGAAGATTTATGTTACCATCAATACCATGCCCCGCACCGGCGAATACAAGATGCTGGATGCCTTTTTGACAGAGGTCGGGAAAGCCAATCCTGATGCCGTTATTGTTGCAGACCTTGGCGTTTTTTCCTACGTGCGTAAGAAGCTGCCTCAGATGGATATCCATATTTCCACTCAGGCCAGCATCGTCAGTGCAGAAGCAGCAACCGCATGGTATCGTCTCGGAGCCAGGCGGATCGTTTTGGCCCGCGAGCTGACACTGGAGGAAATCCGGGAGATCCGCCGCAGCGTTCCCAAACAATTAGAGCTGGAGGTGTTTATTCACGGCGCCATGTGCATTTCTTACAGCGGACGCTGTCTGCTCTCGGAATATTTTACCTCGCGCGATGCAAACCGGGGTATGTGTACTCAGCCCTGTCGCTGGGAGTACACGATTACGGAAGCGAAACGTCCGGAGATGTCGCTTCCCATTGAGGAAACAAAAGACGGAACGTTTGTCATGAGCTCCCGTGATCTTTGCATGATAGAGCATATCCCGGAGCTGCTTGCTAGCGGCGTCAACAGTCTGAAAATCGAGGGCAGAATGAAAAGCATCTATTATACGGCGGCTGTGACGAACGCATACCGCATGGCTTTAGATACCTATACGGCTTCGCCTGACACTTACAACTTCGATCCGCAATGGAAACGGGAGGTTGAAAGCGTCAGTCACAGGGAATATTCAACAGGATTTTATTTTGACCGATGCAGCACAACCGCGCAAGTCGCAGCACAGACCGGATATCTGCGAGAAAAAGCATTTGCCGCAGTTGCTGTTTCATATGACGAGACATCCGGAACCGCTTTGTTTCAGCAGTTCAATAAAATATCGGCAGGCGATACGGTAGAACTGCTTTCGCCCGGCAGGGTAGGGCGTCCGTTTGTTGTTGGAGAAATTACCTCTGAATCGGGTGAACTGTTGGCGAGTACACCGCATCCGGGAATGTATTATCGTTTGAAAACACCGTTTTTTGTGCGTCCCGGTGATATTTTAAGAATGTAATGCAAATAACGGGTTTACATTCGTAACGAAGCGGCTGCACAGCCGCTTCGCTCTACTTTACTCTTTTTGTGGAATTAAGTAATTTATTTTAATCTGTTAAATAAAACAAAGCGTTCTGTATAATAATAGTAAAAAAGTCTGCACTTTACAGAAATTTGTCAAATAATTCTTGCATTCAAAATGCTTCTGTGCTATAATAAATAATCGGTATAACAGCGGTATTCGTTTCGTGTATCCGGTTTACGGAAAATGCTGACGCAATGGGAACGCTGTTGTAACCCCAGATCGGAATTTATACTAAAGGAGAGTAGTATATGTACAACAAAAAGACCATTGAGGATATCGAGGTAGCGGGGAAAAAAGTATTGGTTCGATGTGATTTTAACGTCCCGATGAAGGATGAGACCATAACGGATGACAAACGCATTGTGGAAGCGCTGCCGACCATACAATATTTAATCGCACATAACGCAAAATTGATTTTGTGCTCTCATATGGGCAGACCGAAGGGCGAATTCAATATGAAGTATTCGCTTCGCCCGGTAGCGGTCCGTCTTTCCGAGCTTTTGGGGAAAGAAGTTGAATTGGCATCGGATGTCATCGGTCACGACGCACAGACAAAGGCAGCGGCTTTGAAAGATGGAGATGTTATGCTGCTGGAAAATGTGCGTTTTCATAAGGAAGAGGAAAAAAATGATCCGGCTTTTTCCAAGGCATTGGCTTCACTTGCGGAGATATATGTCAACGACGCCTTTGGTACAGCGCATCGCGCACATGCTTCAACAGCAGGCGTGGCGGATTATCTGCCGGCTGTCTGCGGATATTTGATTCAGAAGGAAATTAAGATAATGGGAGATGCGCTTAATAATCCCAAACGTCCGTTTGTCGCTATTTTGGGCGGCGCAAAGGTTTCCGACAAGATAGGTGTAATAAAGAATCTGCTTGACAAGGTGGACACGCTCATTGTAGGTGGAGGAATGGCATATACCTTCAATAAAGCTAACGGTTATGAAATTGCAGATTCCATCTGCGAAGAAGACAAGCTGGAGTTGGCAAAGGAATTGATGCAGAGCGCTTCCGCAAAAGGCGTAAAGTTTTTACTGCCTGTAGATAATCATGTCGGCGATAAATATGATCCGGATTGCCATGAAATGATAGTGGATTCAGATAACCTGCCCGCCGGATACATGGGGCTGGACATCGGACCGAAGACAGAGAAAATATTTGCAGATGCAATAAAAGGCGCTGGAACCGTTGTCTGGAACGGCCCGATGGGAGTATCCGAATGGGATAAATTTGCAGACGGTACAAAAGCTGTCGCTACGGCTGTAGCTGAAAGCGGCGCCATTTCCATCATCGGCGGCGGAGACTCTGCAGCAGCGATCGAAAAGCTTGGATTTGCGGATAGAATGACACATATTTCCACAGGCGGAGGCGCTTCTTTGGAATTTTTGGAAGGCCTTGTGTTGCCGGGCATTGCTTGTCTGCAAGATAAAAATTAACCTCATCAGAAGATCCGGCCGTCAAAAATTTACATGATGTATGGAAAATTTTGCATCGGCCGGATTCAAACATACAGAGATATGTGGGAAAGGATCGCAACCTGAAAAACACTTTTTCACACATCATGCGAGGAATTCGCTGCGAATTACTTTCATTATGTAAAATGTCTCATTTCGTAAACCGCTTATACTTCGCGAAAGGAAGCCTTTGCTGTGCAAAGGTATGGTGATTTTTTTATGAAAGCGTCTGAAAGGGAGATTATTATTGCCGGAAATTGGAAAATGAACATGACACCGTCAGCAACCGGAGCGTTTATAAAGGAACTGGCACCCAAGGTGAAAGATGCAGAATGTACGGTTGTATTGTGCGTACCGGCTATTGATATTCCGGCGGCTGCGGAGGCAGCAAGGGGAACAAATATTGAAATAGGCGCCGAAAATGTTCATTTTGAGAAGAACGGAGCTTTTACGGGTGAAATTTCTGCCGAAATGCTGAAAGAAGCCGGCGTAACTTATGTCATTGTCGGCCACAGCGAGCGCCGGCAATATTTTGGTGAGACAGATGAAACAGTAAATTTACGTGCCAAAGCTGCTCTTGCATCGGGTTTGCGTCCGATTATCTGTGTGGGTGAAACGCTCAAGCAGAGAGAACAGGGAACCACCGCGGAGATAGTCTCTATGCAGACCAAAATTGCTCTTCGGGATATTACCGGCGAAGAAATGAAAGGCGTAGTCATTGCCTATGAGCCTGTTTGGGCAATCGGTACGGGAAAAACAGCGACGGCGGATCAGGCAGACGAGGTCTGCGGAATTATACGGGGCGTGATAGCAGAATTGTATGGTGAGTCTACGGCCGCGGCAGCTACCATTCAATACGGCGGTTCAATGAATGCTAAAAACGCTGCCGAACTATTGTCGAAGGAAAATGTAGATGGAGGACTTATCGGCGGAGCTTCGCTAAAGGTTGATGATTTTACCGTTATCGTCTCTGCCGGATGAAGAACGGGAAAACAAAATAAAGTCACAGGAGGAACCGGCGCGTGTTAAATGGCCGGATGCTGAAAACATGAGACGTCCGATTAAATATAAAAAGAAAAAGCAAAACCGTTTGATCGCCGTTATGTTCATCATTGCGGCTGTTGCCGTGATCGCCGCGGCGGGGATCGGCATATCCGTTGCCGTACAGAACCGTGAGAATCCTGGTCCGGATAATCCTGAAAAACAATCGGATACGAAAAACGGAGATAGCACAGCAGATGATATTGAGAGTCAGAAGGAGGCTCAGACAACGAACGAATCGACGGAACCTGTTGAAACAGATTTACAAGACGCAAGCGATTCTTCAACGGATACGGAGGATACTACGTCTCCTGTGGATCGTCCTCCAAGTCCCATTACCAATGTATCGTCCTATGAAAACTATCAGGGTGCTTATTTGAATTTATCAAAGTATCTGACGATAAATGAACTTCGAACAGCAGCAAAGGGGCTGTCTGACGAAGGTTATACAGCGGTAATGATAGATTTAAAATATGATAACGGCCGCCTCTCCTATGTATCCTCAGTGCAAAGCGCCGCAGATTATGGCGCCAATCCTACCGTGGCATCACTGAATATATCCGATGTGATAGAAGCGCTTCACGGAGAAGGTCTATACATAACCGGACGCCTTTGTGCTTTCCGAGACGATGTTGCAGCGCAGGCAGATATGGATATTGCTTTGATGAATGAATCCGGATACCGTTATTCCGATGGGACATCACGTTGGATATCCGTTTATTCGGAAAAGGGATGTCAGTATATACTGGAGTTGATCCGTGAGGTTTACGCTCACGGAATTGATGAAATTATGCTGCGTCAGTTTGGATTACCCGATTCTTCTGATGAAAAAATTCAGACCGAGGAAAATCAGACTGCGTATGAGGCGGTTACTGCTTTTATCAAAAAAATCAGGACAAGTATGCCGGATCTGCAATTGAATTTAGAGCTGCCTGCTGCAGCCGTCGCATCTCTGAAATCCGATACAACAGGAATTGATATTGAAGTGCTGAAGGCACAGTGCGACAGCATAACAGCCGATTTTACGATATCTAATTTAAAAAACGGAGACAGCATCCTTGGTGTCACCGTAACCGATCCTACTTCGAATCCAGATAAAACCGTAAAGGAACTGTCGGAAGCCTTTTTGTCTTTAGCAGATGATTATTCCATTCGTCCGCTGGTTGAGTGGAGCGGAGAAGAGAAATCTGATACAGCGTTGAAAGAGGCACTGGAGCAAATCGGTTATGAAAATTATCAGATGATTGATCCAACTGCCGATATAGTGGAAAAATAATAATTTTTATCGTTTTATTTTCAGGATGCAAGGATAGAGCTGAATTTATACTATAGAAAGATAATATTAAAGTGGTTGTCATTGCGGGTGTGTTACAGAGCTTTTGAATGCTGCTGGTATAACTGTCTCATATGAAGAAGTCATGGGGTTATCAGGCGATTATGCGCAACGACTGGGACCCCAGCAGTCAAATGCCGCAGAACGGAATGGTTTGTGAAAAAAATGTAGGAGATGCTTTAGGTATATCGGTATATTCGCTTAACGATAATCAAGAGATTTGGAAACAGGCGAAAAAAAGCATAGACAACGGAATTCCTGTTTTGCTGGTGGCGGGCAGATGGGCTCCGGAATGGACGGTAGCCTGCGGTTATGAAGAAGATAATGGGGAATTAAAGTTTTTCGGACGTACGTATTTTGAC
>CAKTAA010000068.1 GCA_934526185.1 uncultured Eubacteriales bacterium
GTTTTTCTGAATATGTCTGTCTGGTGCCAAATTAGAAATAAAGGAAATGTCCGTTGCTTCGTCAAGTTCCGCAAATCGTTGGAACGTTTCATCAGATGCTTGCCCACATACAGGTGCTCTCCCCTATTATATGCTGAATAAAACACAGTGATTAGAATACTCCATGCATTGAATAATATCTATAAAAAAAGCCGAAATAAAATACAAATTCTGCTTACATAAGCAGAATTTGTATTTTCTAAACGCGAACTATCAAAAGCTTAAAACAAGGGCTGGCATAGACCGTTCCAGCCCTTATTTTTGTATTGGCATGCGGTGTTTAGGGTATTTTATCCCCCCTGAAAGCATAAAATCTTATTGTTTTAATAGATGTGGTTTTCTTCTTGCACAAGAATGACAAAACGGTGAACTCTCTGTCGGTTTTTTCTTAAAACAAAGCACACAACGCCACATTTGCTCAAAGAAGCTCTATATACACTTATTTAAAAGTTCACTTGCGAAACACTTGTCCTAACAGTTTTATTCAAGTCATTTGCTTCGTGACGGGAAGTTATCAAAAAACCGTCCGAAAAGTTAAATTGAAGAACACCGTCATTATACAAGATTCTTTCGGCTATATAATCGTACAGGGTTAATTCTTTATCATGGCAGTTGTCAGGATTATTGTGGACAAAAATTGTGTCGGACCGGATTCAAGCCTTTTTTAAGCATATTATATCATAGCTATGGTCCAATAATATTCTGTGAAGTTTGCTGCTTTGCTGCAAATAAAGCAGCAAACTTCACATACAGAAAGCACACTAAGCTCGAAAAATACCAAACAGAGCGGAATTAAGGCACGAACGATTAAAAGATATCCTCCACATCCGTCACAGAAATGAAATCTGTATCGAGAATTACAAAATCATCTTCTTGCTCTGCCTGATGATAGTTTGGATTGCTGAGCATGGTATTCTGCAAGGATGTTTTTAACTTATCACAACAAGGTTTGAAAGATAGAAATGTAATACCACCTCCGATCACACCACCAACAACAGGAATTGCTTTCTTGAAAAATCCAGCAAAAACCTCCTTGGTCATCTTTACGCCGAACCATTTGGCAACGCTCCTAACAATGGGATAGATCGTACCTTTGGTAAGTGCCTTGCGAAGAAGCTGTTTTTCTACACCGACAGCCAACGCTTTTGCAATTGCTTTTAAGGCATTGTTTGCGCCAGCAATACCGTACATAACACCTATGCAAATAACCATGAGATTCATTGTTTCAGAATCAAAGATCTGCCCCTTTTCTTCTGTATCAATTGCAGGAAAGCCATACAAATACATAAGTTTCTGGGTAGTACGAAGCATATATCCGTAATACTGAGCAATATCGACGGGGATCGTTGCAACCATGGCAACGCCGCCAGGCATGCCCAGTGCAGCGGAAATACCAGAAACACATGATCTTTCATATTTGATTATTTCGTCAGCAATCTTATCAATTACCTCTGTAGGAATCTCCGCATGGAGAGGATTATGGGCAATGGCATCATCAATTACATTCTGCGGAAATTTGTTTTGCAATTCCTTTTGCAAGAAGTTTGCTCGATCAATACGGATGCCCGGAACCTTCAGCCCCATAACGATAACATCCTCAATTTCGATCTCACCGTTACCGTTTTGATCAATGGTTTCTAAAATAGCTTCTTTGGACTTAGCTGCAACCACCTTGGTTTTGCCCGCAACGGCAGCAGAAGTTTTACTCATGCTATCGCCAATATCACTTACACCATTCCAGAAGATACCGCGTTAGGCAAACATCCGTTAATGACAATAGACAACCATAGTCAAATCATCATACCTTACGCATTTTCTCTCTTTTATGGACCGTTCTTTAGCCGTATTTATAAGAATATGAATGCTTTGGGATAAATTATCCGCTTTTATGGTATCTTTGATATAGGATGGCTCAATATAATCACTTATGCCGTCGCAGCACAGCACAATGGCATCACCGATATCCATACGGCATTCCTGTACAGAATATTCCGGGACGATCATGGGGATGAATGTTTCAAACATTGACCACATATGTTCGGGCAATCGGTGAATTGCTTCCTCCAGCCCTTTTTCAGAACAAAAACCCGCGTCCACCAAATTCTGATATGTTTTTTCGTTTGTGCTACTCTTACGATTGAATTTTCATGTATAAAATATGCCGGCGAGTCTCCGATAGCTGCAACCGCTGCAGTATTGTCTTGAACTGCACAAATTACAAGTGTGCCAAAAATATAATGTTTGTTTTTTTGAGAGACAGAGATTAATTCATTATTAATTTTCCAAATCATCTTGTCCAAATACACTTTGGCCGATAAGCCGGAGGCAGAGAGCGGATTGGCCTTTATCATTTCGACGCAAAGCTTTGACATCAGGACTTTGCCTTCTTTTCCTGCACCTGAAGCACCGTCAGCCAGCAAAATTGTTGAATGGTCTGGAGATATAAAGAAGGAATCACCGTTTATACCGCTTGTCCCGACGAGACTTTCCCCAAAACATAATGACATATAATTTGCCTCCCGTTCCATTATTTTTGCTTGGATTTGCGGCAGACACAACAATTGTCTATATTATATTGTCTATATAATCGTTTTTCTTAACGAAAGCTGTACCCGTACAGGATTGACTCCGCTTTTGACAGCGCAGCGTACAGATTTACTAATTTGTACATGCGCTGCAGTAAAACGGAACTTTATATCTCTCTTTAGTATTTCAGTCGCTGCTATTCAGTGCAATGAAGCCCCATCCGTCTGGACATCACTCCTATTTGCCGCATAGCATCACAGTCAGCAGAGCATTAATTACAATTAAGTCAAATAGTCTTAAAGACCGTCCAACTGAGCCTAAAGCGAATGAAACCAGGCGAGAACATCTGCAAGATTTTCTCTGCACACCAAGCTGCCGCCGTCCTGCATCATCTTCAGTATCTCAAGCTCCTCCGGCGTTTTTTTGACTTTTTGAGAAATATCTTTTACAATGGCTTTCCTCATCATCTTCATCAGTATCTTATAAATGCCGTGCAGTTTTTGAATATCGAAGCCTCCCTGCAGGGAAAACAAACGGAGATTTTCAGGCAGACCTGATGCGGCGCGTATCGCGTCGATCCTTGATTCCGACTTCATCAAACCAACTCCGCAGACAGCACAAAGGTTAAAATTCTTTGCCGCTTTACGGCAGCCCTTCACGTAATTTGCCATAATCCATCCGAGATAGATGATATCGCTGCCCTTCGGCAGCTCCTTTATTGCTCTAGCAAGCGAAAATACGGGCAGCTTCGTTTCTTCACTGAGTATACGGGCATATTCCGCTGTGTAACCGGTATTTGATGTATAGACAATAGCACATTTCATACTTTTTTTCCCTTCATAATATTAAGAAAAATATATATTACGATAAGAACGGCCACCGTACCGGCAAGAATCAGGTACATCGTTCCTGTATCTACCTTACTGCCGAAAAAGTACAGATTACAGTCAATAGAATCACGGATGCTCTCAATCACGTCTGATGGGATTCCCTTGACAGCCATTTCATCAAAAGCGCCACGCAGCGCATGGTTGCGAATCAGCGAGGTTCCATAAGTTCCAGGCAAAAAAGAGACAATCTTCTGCAGGCCCTCCCCAAACTGAGAAATAGGCATGTACGCTCCGCAGATAAAACCGTAGCCAGCGCTGACAATGGTTCCGACCGCCGAAATCTGTCCCTGAGAAGAAAGGAAAAAGTTGATAATGGAGGAGAGTGCTGTGCCGAACATCACGAGCAGAAAAATATCCAGAAGCAGCAGGAGAATATCTGCGGCGGACAGATACCAGCCGACATTGGCCAGATACAAAAAGCAGGCTCCTGCTGCGATCAGACAAATACCCAGTGTGGAAAGTGCCGATGAAATATAATAGCTTAGCGCCAGCGTGGATTTTTTGACCGGAGTTATAGTTAAATCCCGCCTGGCCCCGGTTATTTTATCCTGAACCATCAGCATGTTGGCGCAAAAGGAAACGGTGACGCAGCACACCGCCAGCAGAGACGAAAATAGTTCACCGCCAACCGTTGCATTAATAAGCCGATCGGATATCTCAAAGGATTCCGGTATACCGGCGGAAAAGCTATCCCGGTAGACATTACCGAGAAATGTCACATAGAGCACCAACAGAATAATGGGTGTGATGAGCGAAGTAAAGAACAGGCCTTTGTCTTTGAAAAAGAGTTTGCTATTGCGCCGAATCAGGAAAACCAGTTCAGTCATTTCTCTGCACCTCCTGTGAGCTTTTTTCCCGTTACGGCAAGAAAGACATCGTCCATCTTGCCTTTTGTTATTTCGTAATCAGCGAAAATATCCGGATGGCGAAGGATCAGCTCCGTTGCAGCCGCTGTATTCGGTACCGATACACGGAATGCGCCGCGGAGCGCTTCATAGGGAAGGCCGAACGACTGTATCTGTTCATCAGAAATGCCGTAAAGCGTAATGAAATCTCCGGTATGTGCGTTTTTTAACTCAAGAGGCGTACCCTTTGCTGCAATGTTCCCATTATCTAAAATGACCACATAATCGGCATCCGCCGCTTCTTCCATATAATGTGTGGTAAGAAAAACAGTCATTTTTTCCTTAAGGCGCAGAGAATCGACCACATTCCAAAGCAGCTTTCTAGTCTGCGGATCCAATCCGGTTGTCGGCTCGTCTAAAATTAGAATCTGAGGTCTATGTAGCAAAGCGCGGGCGATGTCAATGCGGCGCCGCTGGCCTCCGGAAAGCTTACCGACAGGGCGATTTAAAAGATCCTGAAAGTCAAGCAACCGCGCAAGTTCAGAAACACGGCTCTTAAAGGCTCTTCCGTACAGTCCGTACAGAGCCGCATGGCTTTCCAGATTATCTATCACGGACAGCGCCTGATCGAGTACAGAATTCTGAAATACAACACCGAGCCTGCGTGTGATGTGTTTTATATCGCTGTCGATGTTTTCACCGCAGATAAAAATGCTGCCGCTGTCTTTATTGAGTTGCCCGCACATGATGGATATGGTCGTACTTTTGCCGGCGCCGTTTACGCCGAGAAATGCAAACAGCTCGCCCTCGCGCACATGAAAGCTCAAATCTTTCACAGCTTTGATTTCTCCAAAGGTTTTACTTAAATGACTGATCTCAATAACATGTTCCATACGAATCTCCCTGTCTCTGCTAAGCAAAGATTATCTTTTTTGAAATTATGTGCCATCCGGTAAAGCTGACAGTTATTGTTAGTTATCAGGAGCGAATACAACAAATTTTTTATTGATTCAGCGGACATAAATCGTCTTATAACTTCTCATACGTCTTTGTAGAGGAACGGCGAATCTCTTGTAAAGCTCGCAGGACAGCAGCCAAAGTTTAAAGTAGGAGGGCTTTCACCGCTATCGGTTAACTACTTTTTTTCAGAGCGTTTTGCAAAATTCACAATGGTTGCAACGGCGCCATACAAAACAGCGGCGACTGCGAGAATATACCAACTGTGTTCCCATGCATTTGCGTGAAAGCTATATGCAAGATAAGCTGCGACAACAATGATCCAATATATGGCAGTAACCAATTCTCCAATACGTTTTGTCTTTTTTTTTGCTCTCTGTATAATCTCCCTCCTGCAAAACCTTCAATTACTATTTTTCGTTTCATAGACGCCGTAAATGGGAGCATGATGTATTTTTAAAACTACGAAACATTTTTAAATGATTTCGACACTATATTTTTTCGCATCGCCAACCGCTTTTACCGTATAAAGCCTGACCTCTCCTTCGTATGTCATTTCAATTTCACACCCCTCGCGCGCATGCAGAACATACGGCGTCGCTATCGTCTGACACTCGGATTTTTTCAGAAATTCTCCATACAAAACGCCGGCTGTAATTTTTTGTTGTATCGTCGGCACGATACAGTCATCTACGCCGACAACCGAGGCGTCGGCGATATCTGTAATGTACAGCACCTTTGCACAATGTGCTCCTACCTCAACAGTGAAGTACTCTTCCGTTATGCCGAGATACTCTTGATTCCAGAATTCAAACACATAACCGCGCTCCGTCTTTACCGTCATGGGATCTGATGCGTCTGACCAGTTGATCAGTGCGTATATATGGGTATTTCCCCGTTTGCCCAAATCCAGGTATCCAGGCGTTATGCTATCCATCAAATCCAGCGGAAGAGCTGTTTCCGTATTCAGCGGAAACAGCTTGGAAAGCAGCTTTAATTGATCACTGTTCAAATTTCTCAATTTATCCGAAAGCATCAGAATGCCTCCGGAAGCAGCCATTGCAGTGACAAAGGTTTGTATCTCGTCGTCGGTTCGTGTGCAGTTTCGCTTACACTCCGCGTCCTCGTTTTCTGTCTTTCGGATGATCAGGCAATCTGCGTCGTTAATATACCAGCGGCGGTTCGTATAATACCGTTTAAATACCGCATTGTAGATGTGTTTGACCGAGTTCCATTCGCCAAAAATATCGCCGCTGACGCGCATGCCGTCGCAGAGCCCGGCTGCAGATGAAAGAGGCGCGGTACAGGCCAGCAGAAAGGTATCCTCCGTGACGGCTGAACGTATAATTTTCATTCCCTCTCTGAAATTTTTCAGTGCTGTAAAGCTCGGATTATAATATCTGCCGGGTGACAGACGGTTGGTAATCAAGTCAATTTTGATATAACGATATCCCCACTCGTGTGAAACCTTATGAAATACATCATATAGAAATTTTTTTGCCTCCGGATGCGAAAAATCAAGCGACGGTTCATTATAACAATCATCGTTATCCCAGTTTTTAACGTACCATTCCCGCCGGGGATCGTCCTCTCCAAAACTGGCGATATACGGTGACAGCCAGATTCCCGGTATATAACCATGCGCTTTTATTTCATCCGCCACGCGCTTCATGCCATCCGGAAAGTAGTTTGTCGGCTCCCAGTGGCCGCTGTAATAGAACCAGCCGTCATCGATCTGCACATATTTTACCGGCAGGGTTTCCCTGTTCGTGTCCAGTGCCTCCAGATTTTCATAAATCGTATCCTGTGTGATATACCTCAGGTAATAATACCACGTGCAGAAACCGACCGGCGTTTCCCATTGCTTCAATTCAACGCCCATTTGTGCAGCAACCGCATCCGCGTATGTCAGCAACCCCGTACGGACATCTTCACAGACGCTGATCCACATAGCATCTGAGGTCACACTCTCGCCGTTTTCAAGCGGATGGCTCTCCATATTCTGCTGAAGCTTTATTCTGCCGTCCGTATCGGCACAAACGACTGAAAAAAACTCAAGAAAGCTGGAAAATCCTGCAATGACATGATTTCCCTCGGTATCTATAAAGGCCATGACATCGCCGCCTCGAACCGGTTCTTTCTCTTCGCTCATCTTGACGCTGCGTACCATTGCCTGCATCTCGTTTACTTCGTTCCCATTAACCGAAAATAAGTCATTGGTCATCAGCTTGTCAAGCGGTGCGCTCCACTGTCCGTTAAATGCGGTAAACGTATGCATTTTATCAATTTTTGCGCCCGTTGTGTTGATATAGGTTGTCCTGAGCAGCGTTCCGCTGTCCGTTTCCTCAGCTACCACTTTGAAATTTTCGCAGCGAGCGACAACGGATGTTCTGTTCTCCAATACTTTCCATTCTCCGACCGGAAATATTTCGACTGTCTTACCGCCGATCTCCGTTAGCAGAGAAACGCTGATATTGCTGATGTTATAGTATTTGTCCGTCAGGCACAGATTGCCCTCATGATTTATTATTTTCATGCCGTCTATCCTCTTAACAACTCATTTTCCGTGATTTTACCATATGTCCTCAAAAAAGTCAACAAGGTTTTCTTAATCAAATGTTATACTGCCAATCATCCGTTTTTCAAATTATTCCTTGACTTTTTGTTAACCTCTATTGATTTCTTCATTTTTTTATAGTAAAATAATACATATGATTTGTATTGTATTCTACTGAAACTATAAATATAATGATGCAGTGATCAGCTTCCGCTGCCGTAATGCAGGGCTGGTGCGACTTCTTTTTCCTTTCGGCCGGACGCCGAAAACAAAGTCTCCCCGCACTGCTTAAATTCAGCAGAGATGAAGCAGCAAAAATTACGGGAAAGGAAGCCTTTGTGCAACAAAGGCTTGGCGATTTTTATGAACATAAATGTGAATATCAATCTCTTTCATTCTAAAAAACGATATCCCCCCGAAAAGGAATATGAGGCGACCGATTTACGCAATCTGGTCAAAATAGGTTCCTCCCTTTTTAACGATAAGCCTTATATGTGCTTTAAGCGCAATAAGCAGGACTGTTCCGTCAGCTTCCGCGTTTTCGATAAGATGATCGACTGCGTCGGCACTGCTTTCTCAGAATGCGGAATTATGGGAAAAACTGTTGCCGTTATCGGAGAAACAACGCCCGAATGGGTTATGACATATCTGGCAACCGTCAACGGCGGCGGCGTCATTGTTCCGCTTGACAAAGAACTTGCGCCGGAGGAAATCGCAAACTTTCTTCGCCGGGCGGATGTCTGCGCCGTAGTCTATTCACACAATTACCGCAGAATATTTCAGGAAATCGGAGAAACCATGCCGGAAATCAAGCTTTTCGTCGAAATTTCTAAAGAAACCTTTCCTTACCCGCCCGAGCACAGCGATGAACCGGCAATCCAAGAGCGATATATTCCGTTTGCCGCTTTGGTGCGGCGCGGTGCAACCCTACTTGCCCGCGGCAATATCGCTTTTACTGCGCACAACATCGATGTAGAAAAAATGTGTTCCCTCCTTTTCACTTCCGGCACAACCGGGACCAGCAAAGGTGTCATGCTTTCTCAGAAAAACATTATCACAGCAGTCAACGCAGCTTTTCGGATGATTCGCATCAGCTCGGAGGATGTTCTTGTTTCCGTCCTTCCGATTCATCATACCTATGAAATGAGCACGACTATTCTTGTACCGCTGCTGGTAGGCTGTACCATAGGAATCAACGACAGCATCAAGAATGCCATGCGTTCCTTTCAACAATACCGTCCAACCATACTGGTACTTGTTCCTCTGTTCGTGTCTACCATTTATAAAAAAATATGGGATACCGCAAAACGAAATGGTCTTGACAAGAAGCTTCGGCTCGCGATTGCCGCCAGCGACAAGACGCGCCTTTTCGGCCTGGATCTCCGTAAGACGCTTTTCCGACAGGTTTTAGATGCGCTCGGCGGCCGTCTGGACCGCATCGTCTGCGGCGGTGCTCCGCTGAATCCGGAATTGGTCAAGGCCTTTGATTCTCTGGGTATTAATTTGACACAGGGCTATGGAATTACAGAATGCTCACCGCTTATTTCCGTCTCACCTTTTGACTGGAAAAAGGGGGCCTCGGTCGGTCTTCCCGTACCGGGTATGGAGGTACGAATTGATGCCGACAACAATAGCGTTACTTACGGGGAAATTGTTGTACGCGGCGATAATGTGATGTTGGGTTACTACAACGATCCGGAAAAGACAGCAGAGGTGCTCACACCGGACGGCTGGTTCAGAACGGGAGATGTCGGGTACATCGATCGCGACGGCTTCCTATATATAACCGGCAGAAAGAAAAACGTCATTGTCCTGCACAACGGCAAAAATATTTTCCCGGAGGAAATAGAGGAATATTTGGAGCCTGTTGAATTGATCAGCGAATGCGCGGTTGTGGGTAGGACTGCGGACGATGGCGATACGATAAATCTGACTGCTATTATTTATCCGGATTTCGACGCTGCCTCTGCCAAAGGACTGACCGATATCGATGCAATCTCCAAAGCAATTCATGCAGAAATCAACCAGATCAATACAAAGCTCCCTCTCTTCAAGCAGATTCGCTGCATTGAGCTTCGAAAAACTCCGTTTATCAAAACATCATCCCACAAAATCATTCGACATAAAATCGATCAGCCATCAGCGTAAGGCTTGCAGAAAGGACTCCCCGCATGTCATTGGGAAAAATTTTAAAACGCATTGCCGTTATCCTTTTATTGTTCCTGTTAATTTATGCTGCCGCTTCTGTCGTGTACGGCTTTTGCGTTAGCAACCTGTTTCAGGCTGTTTTTTATGCGGACGGTATCTATACTGACGATTTAGCAGCCTCGCTTTCAAAAGATGATTTTAACGCCATGAACTGCCGTACCTACGCAGGCGATCAGATTTTTAATGAATCCTATCAAGTCTCTTTTCCTTTTGTATGGCACAATTTTGTCGGCGGTACGGCTTTTTGCAGTTATACCTATATCTGCACCGCACCTGACACGGGTGAAATCTTATATAGGCACAAAGTTGACACAACTTTGAAATTTCGGATAAGCTTCTCAGGCTTTCATGTAAAAAGTTATCAGCATTCTGAGAACTGAGAATAATTTCTAAGTTTATATTCCCGAAAAGCGGTATAGCTGAAGCTATGCCGCTTTTTGGTGTTCAAATTGACAAGAAAAGCGGGAGTACATCACAATTACTCCTTGAATCATTGGTGGGTTTGCTCGATCTGCTGTTTCACCTGAGCAACTGCAATACCGTAAAACATATTTGTCATATCCCATCCTGACGAGAGAGGTTTGTTTATGTGTATTTCTGTCTCCTTTTCCATAAAACGGGATCAATGAACATTTATTGTTGTGCGCAAATACGTGCTGCTTTTCTACCAGAGTTTAATTTTTTAAAAAAGTACAGGGGAAGCTTCTGTTTGTCAGCTTTCATTTGCCGCTGAAATTCTGGTATAATTGCTTTCAAAACCCGTCAAAACAGTGTTATAATTACATCTGACTGTATCATTTTCGTGGAATAAGCGTGAGGGACAGTTCTGCCGCGATTTTCTCCGCGACCTCGGAAACTGTTTTTCCGTCGGTTTGAATACGGTTTTCAAACGTACTGTCCGCAAATGCCTTAAGGCAGACGGGTAGCTGCCTTGCGGCCCACGAATCCTTGAAACCATGACGCGAACGCAAACGCTGCCGAATGGTTTCCGCTTCCGCCCACAAGAGAAAATGCCGGACAGCAACGCCGTCAGCTCTCAAGACGCCAATAATTTCCCGGTAATACTCTGGATCGATAAGCGTCATGGGAACAACGATCGGCCCCTCTCGATAATTCGCAGACAAATAGTACAGCATATCCCGATTGATTTTCCTCCACATGGGCTCCTTCTGAAAATTATCCGTTTTTAACGATTCAGGTTCATTATCCCATAACCAGTAACCGATATTTTCTGGATCATACAGAAAAGAATTTGGGATCCGAGCACATAATTCAAGCGCAGTCTGCGTTTTTCCAGCACCGAATGCACCATTTATCCAAATAATCATAATAAATTTTTTCCTTCCTCATTTTCAAGCTATCGATAATTCAGGACGCGCCGCAGCCTATCACTTATACGTATAAAT
>CAKTAA010000069.1 GCA_934526185.1 uncultured Eubacteriales bacterium
GGGAAAAAAATGGATATTGGGATTTATGGCAGCTTTGATCATTATGACTTTTCTAATAAATCCGCTGCAGGAACGAGCACAAGCTGCTTCCTCCTCGCTTTCGGAAAGCCAGTCTGCTGTCAGCAAGCTTGAAGATCAGTTAAAACAGGCTCAAAACGACAGAGAAGCAGCGCAGGCGGCACTGGCACAGGCTCAGAACGAGAAAGTGGCGGCAGAAAAGCAGATAGAGGCGCTTGATACCTCTATCAAGGCGTTGTCCTCTGAGATTGACGCCATAACCAACTTGATAGCGGAATACAAAGTCCAGATAACCATCAGTGAAGAACTGATCGCCCAGCAGCAGATCGAGCTGGATGAGAAAAAGGAACAGTTCAAAATTTTTGTATGCAAATCCTATGAGGACAGCTTGACGGTTGGTTTTTTGGATATGATCTTTTCTGCGGAAAGCTTTTCGGATTTGCTTTCGCGGATGGAAATTGCAGCTAGTTTGATGTCGTACGAGCAGAGGCTCCTCGAAGAAATAGAACAGCGAAAAACGGAACTGGAAAACCAAAAGAAATACTTGGAGGAGCTGAACGATTCAGCAGAGCAGCAGAAGGCGGATAAGGCAGAGAAACTGGATACTCTATCGGACAGCATGGCGGAGCAGGAACAATATCTTGATTCTCTGAAGCAGAACGAAAAGGAAGCAGAGGCGCTCTTTGAGAGATACCAGGCGGCTGAGGAGGAGGTCGACAAACAGCTTCAGAAAGCCATCGCAGATCTGCAGAAGCAGCAGCAGTCACAATATGTCGGCGGTGTAATGCTATGGCCGCTCTCATCCGAATATATGACAATTTCGTCGCCGTTCGGCCCTCGGACGCATCCGGTACTGGGCGGATATCAATTTCATAACGGAATTGATATTCCGGCACCCAACGGAACGACGATTGTCGCGGCAAACCAAGGGACTGTAATTACTGCTACCTATCATTATGCATATGGAAATTATATTGTGATTGATCACGGCGGCGGAACTGCGACCATGTATGCACACTGTTCCTCAATGGCTGTGACGGTCGGCCAAAAGGTATCGCGCGGACAGGAAATCGGAACCGTCGGAAGAACCGGACTTGCTACCGGCTACCATTTACATATGACCATCTATGAAAACAGTCAGCCCGTTGATCCTGTCGGTTATTATACAGAATTGACGTTATCATACTATTGATTCACATTGGATATGATGTTTTTTCAGATTTGGTTTCATCAGCTGCGTACTCAAATAGAAAAAAACGAAGGACCGATCACCCAAGCGGCTCCTTCGTTTTTGTGTGTATGAGAAATTGAGTGATTTTAAAATCAAATATTATTTTTACTTGTCTGAGTCAATGGCATCACGTGAAAAGATTGCAGCTCCGATTTTTCATGCCCGTGTATGACAGAAAGGAAAATTGTGTTAGAATTTTTTTTGCTTGTTCTTACCTGTCTAATGATTCAAATAAACAAAAGGGGCCAAGAAAATGGCTCCATTTCCTTGGCCGGCTTTTGATATGGATTGCGGCAAACGTGATTCCGCTTAATATTATCTTTTCTTAATTTTTTACAAGAACAAGAGGACCGTTTTCGGAGTCGTATAATTCTAATTGGTCTTGAGCCTCTTTCCAGTATGTCGGAGGATATCCCTCTCTGAAGTAATAATTTGTGTCCGGGTAATAATAAGCCTCCAATTCTATCATGGCTTTATGCAGTGCTCTGCTATCCGCTTCATACTCGGCTTTGATTTTGTCACTGCCAAATTCCCAGTTTGCCGTATAATTGGAAGACAGCTTCATAAACACATAGCCCCACCGCAGTTTTGTGAGATTCTTTAGCTGTACTTCCTCACCGGCGGCTTTGCAGGCAGTTTCCGCCCGGTCGAACAGCGCTTCAAGCTCTTCCTCGTGCAGCGCGAAATCTATCGGACGGAACATTCTTCTGGGATGGGCAAAACAGTCGAAGCAGGCGCCGTTTTTGATGCTGCTTTCTTGAACAAAGTCAAAATAATCCCGTATTTCCTCCCAACCGGAACCGTAATAACCCACCAGAAACTCATTGATGCATTGCTCATACTCCTCTTCCGTCATATACGGGTTCCATAACAGCTTCGATATGAGATGGCAGCGCAAGTCACCAAACTCCAGGTTGTTGCTTCTCGAACCGGGAGAATAGACACCTATAACATTATTATCTGCATAAAACTGATAATTTTCCCTCAATATATGGAAATCCATCCACGGTATGACGAAGCAGTCGTAATTTGTTTGATATTCATATATATACATATTCTTGCAGATTTTCGCCCATCCGACAAAGGATTCTGCCCATTCGGCATTATTGAATTTCATGCCGTAAGTTCCGCCGTTCGTGTTACACCTGGGATCATTAAGCGCATGCTGATAGCACTCTGTAATCGAGCACATCTGAACAATAACATTGTCCCTGCACTTAGTAGCCGACGGGGGCTGCACGGAATACGTATATGCAAACGTATGAATTTTTACATCCGTATAGCCTGCATTGTAAACTGCCTGCGCAATCCTATTGACAAAACGGAGTATCGGTCCGCTCTGACGTGCTTCTCTGACAACCGTTCCGTCCTCCTGCGTAACATCGACACCCTCTTCCAATGCGATCTTTGTGCAGTTTTCGCACTGACAGCATGCCCAGTTGTCGTCCTGAGATACGGAAATATAATCAGATTCAGGATAATCGGTCAGAATCTTAAATACGCTTGCCAGAATCGTTTGATAGACGTTTTCGTCTGACAAACAGGGCTGCTCAGTCAAGGAGTGCTCCCCATTTAACAATATGCCGAACGTATGCATCATGCTTCCGCTGGGAACGAAAAAGCCGCCGTACTTTGGTACGTTAAGGTTCACGTTCAGCTTTCTTCTGACACGATCGTCTTTTCCGTTGTTTGCCCCGCTGTAAGCGTACCGGTATTCCATAATAGGTATTTGCTTATCTTCAATGTCATCCGGAATTTCTATTGTTCCCTCGGATTTGAGATAATTCTGTCCCTCCCGGAGAAAGCACCAGCCGATATAGCTTTCCAGAAATTCATATACACCGAGCAAAACGCCGTTTTTTGTTCCGCCTGTGATAGTCAGCTTACCATCCTCGGTTTTGATAATGAAGCCCTCGTCCCCGAGTTCTCCGCTTGTGTCTCTGATAAGTGAGATTGTCCTTTCTGACGTGGGTTCCGTAACAATCTCAAGCTTGACGCCGCAGGCTTTTTCAATGAAAGTTGATAGCTCTTCTGCGGCATATGCCTCACACTCTGACGCGTCTGTCGGTTTTACAATGACATAGTCCGAGATATTGGTTCCTGCAATGGTGATGCCGCTAAGCACCGGCGCATCCGCCGATGAAGCTGTATCGCTGTTCTGCAAAGGACTTGTCCCAGTATCTGTTTCCGTGTCAGTATAACTGATAAGTAAGGGCAGACAAATCAGAAGGCTTAATAAAATGGATACAACTTTTTTCATAATTTCATCTCCAATCATTTTTATTTGCAGTCGCTAAATTTATTATATTTGATATATATATATATATATATATATATTGTAAATATTTTGTTTACATGCTGACGGTATCAAACGTTTTATAAGTATTGAAGCCGAAATCAAAAAAAGCCGCTGACTGCATTGATTTCTGTATCAGTACAGTCAGCGGAGGCAGAAGTATTTCCGTGAAAAATAATAAGAGCTGCGCGGTTCATCTTATGTCTGAATAATATATCGAGTTCATGAAAGGGAAAGGAATTGTTATAATACTTTTAAGATATTGTATTCGCCGTTCAGCACCAGCCAGCTTTGAGGGAAATATTTCATAATATTCCACCAGCTCACGCCATACAGCGATCTGTCATGTGCTAAATTCAGTTTTGCCTGCACACTCCGTGCGTCCTCAAACCAGACCACGTGCTCTATACCTTCGTCCGTTGTATACATGAAAAAGGGCGTCTGAGCTGTTTCATCAAACTGAATGACACTTGAAGTTTCCGCAGCCAATGCAACGGCATCGACGTTCGATAAGGACTGTGCCTTTGATTCACCCTGGACAAACGGCAGCGCCCAGTTATATCCATAATTTGGCATGCCCATATATATTTTTTCACTTGGAATTTCAGTAAGAGCATAGTCTACAACACGTGTAACCATATTGATCGGTGCAACTGCCATTGGAGGCCCGTATGTATATCCCCACTCATAGGTCATAAGAAGCACACGATTGGCAGCCGCACCGAGCGCGGCATAATCATGAGCCTCATACAGAAGGCCGGGCTGGTCCGCAGAAGTTTTGGGAGCCAGTGCCACGATAACATCATAACCGTTTGCATTCATTCTGGACGTTACTTTTTGAATGAATGCTGTATATAAATCCCTTTCGTTTCGATAAACATATTCAAAATCGATATCTAAGGCATAATAATTTTTTTGCTGCATAACCTCCAGCAATTGATCGATTAGTCTATCCTGCATGGCCGGATCGTTTAAAAGTATGCTGGACAGTTCGTTGCTGAATGTTCCTTCCTCGGACAGTGTTGAAAGCAATAGAATCGGCGCGACGCCGTATGAACGGGCTAATTCAACGATCTCTGTATCGTCCGGCTGAATCAGCATTCCTTCTCTGGTAAAGCCGTATGTAAAGACAGTCATGGATGTTAGGTAGGGCAGTGTGCGGCGCAGAACATCTCTGTCGATAAAGGGATAAGTATATCCATTTACCGCTAACGTACCGATTTTAGGTGAGGCAAAGGAAATGACAATCGTATCACCGGGTGCTATACGCGGCTGACCTTTTAAAAATGGGTTGTTCTGATACAAAGCAGTAACCGTGGTCCCATACCTTGCTGCAATGGAATATAGGGTATCACCGCCTGCCACCGTATGAATCACGGCCGGAAGATTTACCACGATTGTCTGTCCGGGAACCAATGGCTGTGTTAAGTTCAAATCATTTGTTCTTGCTAAGTAATTTGCAGAGATTCCGAAATATCGCCCGATACTTTCGAGTGTATCCCCGCTCTGTACTACATATATGGTCATTTCTATCCTCCTGTAAACATAATATTTCATTACAGGATATGCAGAAATACACTTATTTGATTTATATTTCAGATTATTTCAGAACTGTATTTATTTTATGTATGTTATTATAGCAAGATTTTCTTCTATGCCTTTAAAAGTAATGTCTGTAAAACCGCTTCCGTATCTGAGCGCATATTCATGGAGCAGTTTATTGATAATATCCGCGTGGATATCTTCGGGCACATCAACCTGATCGGAGAAACCGCGCGCTGAAAAACGATGCAGAAACCCCTCCTTCAATGAAATTTCATACACGCTGCCGCGCTCAATTTGTTTAACCTCCTTTTTTGAGAACAATTTCATACAAAAGCTGTCCCTGTCAAATTTCCAGCTATATTTTTGGGGTTTTATGCCTTTCTTCGCCAAAGCTGCCCAATATTCCGAATAAAGAGCGTTTACAATTTGTTGATATTCCGTGTTGTCATATTTCCCAGAAGCGGTTTTTCCAGGTGTATCATCGAAGCAGACAAAAGCGGCGCCTTTTTTCAGAGTTCGGTATATCTCGCGCAGCACTTTTTCCGGATTGGATACCAGATGCAGCATACTGTTGGCCGTCGCGCAGTCAATACTATCGTCCAATAGCGGAAGTGCTAAAGCGTTCATACGGCAAAGAGTAACATTTGACAGAGAGATATGGTTGGACGCTGCTCTTTCCTGCAAAATCATCAGCATTTTATTGGATATATCTCCGGCGATGATTTTTGTGCCGAAAGAAGCGCAGGGAATGGTAAAACATCCGTCGCCGCACGCAAGGTCCAGGAAAACACCGTCCTGCGTGAGCTGCGCAATTTCCTTTGCAGCCAGATAATCCTTTTCCTCGGTTGTATATTTTCGGCCGTTGGAATAATGCTCTCCGATGTGTTCGTATCCGATATATTGATCGCCTTCTCCATTTGTCACAATGTCCGGCATGTCGGATAATTGCCAGATGTTGTTGGACTGTCCAAATACAAAACCGCAGCGGGAACATTCAGGTAAAAGCATGGTGTTACCGCATTCTGGGCAAATAAACATAATTTTACCTGGCCTTTCTTTGATAATTGCTCCGGTTATTTCTGCAAATCAGATACCGAGTATCAGGTATTTTAGTTATATGCTTCCATTTTAAAATGAAAAATCCCTTTATTCAAAAATAACTAAACCGGCAAAAGATTTCCGTATGAACGCTTTTCTGCTGCAGTTTCTTTGAATAAAGGGAGTGTGAAATTTTAATTATTGGTTCATAAATCCAAATGCATAAACATGATCATCAGCGGAGGATCGGTAAGCTTATTCATTGTTTTCAAGCGATTTCAAATAGTCAAAGCAGGCCGCCACTTCCGTAACGCTGTCCGGCTGCGTTTCGCTTTCAACGACAATTGTAAGCCCCATGGCCCTCGCCTTGTTCCATACATCCTTCACAGGAGCTGTACCGCGTCCGAGCGGCGTTCCGTGCCCCTCTGCGTCTCCGTCTTTTATGTGGATAAAGCGCGCACGCTCTCCTAAACGCTCTAAAAGGGCAACTGGATCAACCTTTGCCATATAAGCCCAATAGGTATCCACTTCAAAATCAAGCTTAGTCCAATGCTCAAGCTCACCGTAATACTGGCGACCGTCTTTTTGAACCTCCAGCTCTCCTGCGTGATTGTGATATGACAGACGAATGCCTTCGGCTGCAAGCTTGGGTTGGTATTTGTTGACAATATCCAAAAATTCCTGCATGCTTTCGGCGGAACCCAGATTTGCGCCGGGAATTATAATTTCGCTGTTACCGATGGTTTTGTGATAAGCGACAAAGGCGTCAAAATCCTCGAGGAACTCATAATAGGAAGTATGCGTGCTGCACACTTCCAGACCATATTGGTCAAGCAGCTCTCGAACTTCTTTTGCGCTGCGGCCGTAGAAGCCGCAGAACTCCACGTAACGGTAGCCAATTTCGCTGACAGCACGCAGCGTTCCTTCCATATCCTGTCCCATCATATCTCTGACACTGTATAATTGCAGTCCGTAGTCCATAAATCCTCCAAATAATATATCAATAAGATTATCAGTCCGAAATGAACCTCTTTACATCGATAGAAGTATCCGTCCTGTGATAGAAAAGCCTGTATGCAATGTGTTGCTTTATGTACGGCCGAAATGCTTTAAATTTCCGGGATGATGATATCGATTTCTTTTTTCTGCTCCGCACTGCGGATAATGCCGTCGATAATAGCCTGATTGTATAGAATCTGCGAAGTGGGAACCGGCGACTGTGTACCGTTCCGGCAAGCGTCAAGGAAAGAACGGACTTTCAGATAAAATACATTCTGGCCGCCGTTGTTCAGTACGGGGATAGTGGTTTGCGTAGGAACGCCGGCAATGTCGTGATACAATGTCATCGGGCCGCCGACTGAACCGTTCCAGCAATCGGTGGAGGGGATTCTCAGTGCTCCTTCCGTTCCGAGCAGAAGCGTGTCACCGGGGGTGTCGGCATGCATTGCCCAGGAAATACGGAAGTCGAGGATGACGCCGCCCTCCAAGCGGATGAACGCTGCGGCAAAGTCTTCCACGTTAAAACGTGCAGCGTCGGTTGGGTTGTTGTATTTAGGGTTCGGACCGAAAAAGCTGGAGGTATAACCGCTTACGGTAAGCGGCTTCGGGTATCCGATGGCATTGAGCACCATATCAAGTGAGTAACAGCCGATATCGCCCATTGCGCCGATGCCGGCGGTTCTTTTTTCGATAAAAGTTCCATTGGGGACACCGCGGCGGCGGCCTCCGCCCGTCTGAATGTAGTAAATTTTGCCGAGTGTTCCTGATTCCACAATTTTCTTTATCATCCGCATGTTGGCATCGAAACGGGGCTGAAAGCCGACGGAAAGAATTTTTCCGCTTTTTTTCTCAGCACGCATCATTTCAACGGCTTCCTCTGTGGTGACACACATGGGCTTTTCCAGCAGTACGTTGATACCTGCGTTCAGTGCGGCGATGGTACAGGCGGCGTGTGTAGAGTTATAGGTACAGATACTGACAGCGTCAAGTGTTTCGTTGGCAATCAGATCTTCATGGGATTCATAGCATCTGACTCCTTCTACGCCGTGATTCTTGAAAAAAGCCTCCGCTTTTCCGGGCACCAGATCTGCGCCGGCGACTATTTCGACATCGGGCATGTTTTTGTAACTGTCCATGTGTGCATTGGCAATACCGCCTGTTCCGATGATGCCGATTCTGAATTTTTTATTTTCGTTATTCTGCATATTTTTCTCCTTTACTTCAAAAATTTACATACTTTATATGTAATTCTGGCAGTCCGTATTTTCAAATTCTCTGTCTGAAAGAAAAACCGACTGCTTTGGATCAAGGTAAACTATACCACAGACAAATCAGTCTGTCAATATAAAATGGGAGATAAATCTCAGAAAATACAGAATGAAAGCGGAAGAATTACGCACCGCTGAAACGTTTCTTTACGACACCTGCAGCTGTACAAACCAGATAAACGATCAAGTTGACAGCAACGATACTGGCTCCGGGAGGAGCGTCAAAACAATAACAAAATAAAATTCCGGAAATGCAGCACAAAACGGAGGAAATGCAGGCAAAAACAATAACATTCCGATACGAACGGCAGACGCGCATGGCAGACAGAGCAGGGAAGATAATCAGGCTTGAAATCAAAAGAGCGCCGACCAGACGCATACCGATGACGATTACGAGCGCGGTTAGAAGTGAGAACAAAAATCGGTAGAGAGAAACGGGAGCTCCGGTTGCAGAAGCAAAGCTTTCGTCAAAGGTTACTGCAAAAATATTGTGATAGAAAAAAAGATAGAACACGATAACGATAGCCGAAACGGCAACACAAATCCATACGTCCATGTCGCTGAGTGCAAAAATACTGCCGAACATATAGTTGTTCAGGTTTGTATTGGCGGAGGTGAAATACGTTGTCAAAAGAATACCGATTGCCAATGAGCTGCTGGAAAGCAGAGCGATGCCGGCATCTCCGGGGGTTTTTCCTTTTTCACTGCGCCACATCAGAAGAAATGCAGCCCCAATAACAACCGGTATTGCAACTGTCAGGGGCTGGAGATTCAAAACAGCCGCCAGTGCAAGCGCACCAAAGCCGACATGAGAAAGACCGTCTCCCATCATGGAAAATCGGCGGAGAACCAAAGTAATACCGAGCAGCGCGGCGCAGAGTGCAATGAGTACGCCTACAATAAAGGCTTTCTGCATAAACTGCAGAGAAAACATTTCAAGCATGCAGATGGCCTCCTGTCATACGACTGCAAAAATCCGTTTGCAGATATTCCTTTACCGGACCGAAAAACAGGACTCGGTTTTTTAGGTGAAGAATATTTTTGCTGTGTTCCGCCCCGCAATGAAGATCATGGGAGACCATCAAAACCGTAATGCCGCGTTCACGGTTCAACTTTTCGAGAACTGCATAAAACTCATGCGTAACAACCGGATCCAAAGCGGATACGGGTTCATCAAGCAGCAGAAGCTTCTTGGTGGCACACAGTGCACGGGCCAGCAGCACGCGCTGTTTTTGACCGCCGGAAAGTTCGCTGAAGGACTTCTTCGCAAGATCTTCAATTCCGAGCAGTTTCATGTTTTCGTACGCCATCTGCTTATGTACAGAGCTGTAAAAAAGTTTGAATCCCTTGCTATTCAGACATCCCGACAGCACGATTTCCGAAACAAGGGCAGGAAAATCTTTCTGCGTCTGTGTGCTTTGCGGCAGATATCCGATTTCGTTCTGACGAAAACCGTTGCGTACGATTGTGCCGGAAATGGGCTGCAAAAGGCCAAGGATCGTTTTTATCAGGGTGCTTTTTCCGCTTCCGTTTTCACCGACTATAGTCAAGTAATCGCCTTCTTCAACATAAAAAGTGACGTCTGTTAAAGCAGGATGTTTATCATATGAAACAGTGAGATGTTCAATTTCCATTATTTTCATAGTACATAGTACCTTTCGCGCTATATCGCAGGGACAGCGGGCAGACAAACGATCAAAAGCACGGCAGTCTGCTATGTCCTCATAAATTATTCTGATAGTCTGCAAAATGAAACTGTTTCCCTGGTTTCCTCATTTCCATTAAGAGGAAATGAGGGCACAATTTGTCTTTATATTATACCGGAAAAGCATCCGTCCGTCAACTGTACCTACATAATATTTTCGATGTGGAGACTTTCCAGTTTATGCAGACGGGAAATAGCGTCTATGCATTTGGCGCGGCAGGTTACGACATCCTGCCAGGACTCACCGAGATAAAAATGATACAGCTCTACAATAGCTTCGTCCGTACGGTCAATGTGCGTGTAACCGACGGTATAGGCGATGATATTGATATTATCGTTCCATAAATGGTACAGCTCATCAAATTCGGATGCATAATCGTCCGCATTGCTTTCATATTCTTCGACAGAATCCGGAAGCTTTTCGGCAAGAGATATCATTTTGTCCGTAATATTGGTCATATAGATGGTATTGCAAATGACAAAGGTTACAACCAGCGCCAACAGAATCAACGAAGTTACAAAAGCTTTCACGAGCTTACTCCCCCTCCTTTTTGTCTTTGCGGATAATATTTATCGTTTCCATATCATCAACGGTCAGCAAAAAAATGTCCTTGATGTCGGTGATACTGTTTTTTTTCATCAGTCTGCTGATATATTCCCGGTTTTTTCCCAGAATTTTTAAATTATAATCGCTAATTTCACCGTCTACAACCAGAGCATGAGCAATGCCCTTTTCCGGAACCTGAAGCTTCAAATCCGCAATGCTGGCGCTTTTTTCACCTGTTTTGGGAATGACGGAAATTTGTCCGTTTTGCTCCAGAATGGCATAATTTACGGCCGAGAGATCGGAAATATCCTTTAGCCTCAGCTCCCCCATTAGTTCTTCGACGCTGATACGCGACTTGTTAAGCTCCTTCTGATCCAGAATGCCCTTATTAACGAGAATACTGGGTGTACCGTTTAGTATTTTTTTAGCCGTTTTACTTTTCGTAAGAATATAGGAAAGAATAACTTCAGCGGTCATCAGAACCAAGATCGGTACCACCGCATTCATAAGAGGAATGTTGCTGTCGCTTATGGGCTGGGAAGCAAGCTCGGATAGCAGAAGCGTTGTGACTAGTTCCGAGACTTCGAGTTCTCCGATCTGTCTTTTGCCCATCAGACGAATAACGGCAAGCAGGAGAATATAAATGATGATGGTTCTCATAAATATAGTTATCAAACGAATCACCTCAGGGA
>CAKTAA010000070.1 GCA_934526185.1 uncultured Eubacteriales bacterium
CATAGCCGGACTTGGAAACGATGTAGGTGTAGTCTCCGTTAACCAGCTCGTAGGTTCCATCGGTCTCGGGTTCAACCACAGCGCCTTCAGAATTTTTGACAACGATAGTCGCATCATTGGGAGTAACTGCAATGGTCACGGTGTGAGAGGGCACATCGGGAACGTCGATAGTGAGGGAAACAGTGATAGTCTTATTCTCGCCGTTCACGGTGAAGCTGTCTCTCTTGGTATCATAGCCGGACTTGGAAACGATGTAGGTGTAGTCTCCGTTAACCAGCTCGTAGGTTCCATCGGTCTCGGGTTCAACCGCAGCACCTTCAGAATTATTGACAACGATAGTCGCATCATTGGGAGTAACTGCAATGGTCACGGTGTAGACAGGCTCAACACCGTATACAGTCTTGCCCCCGCCGTCCACATAAGACTTGAGGATATATCCGTCAGCAAGATAAGCCTCTGCACTGTTGTCCACAAAAGTACCACCGGAAACTACGATTGTCGGTTTGGAGTCATTCTCCTTACCAGTAGCAAAGCTGTATTCAATTGCCTTGCTTTCAAAACTGCCTCCGTCAATAGAAACATTCACTTTGGCAAAGCTGTCGCCAAAAGAGTAAACGCTGATAGCGGGTTCGCCTTCCTTGCCGGAAAGAGCTCCGCCATTAATCGTAAGCTCAGCCATTTTTTCGGAGGTAGCGGAAGAACCGGGAAGATGAACCCAAATAGCATAGTAACCACCTTCAATAGTGCCGCCGTTGATCTCAACCTTATTTGCTATGGTTGTGCTGTTGCAGAACATTCGGATCGCATCTTGCCCGTCAAGGTGAACGATGTGGCCGCCATTTACGATGAGGGTACCGCCGAGGAGGTTATCGATAGGAATACAATAGCCGTCACCTGTAGCATTCTCAATTCTGCCGCCGTTAATCGTGAGATGGCCTGTGTTGTTGATTGTGTTGTTCGCATAAGCGGGAAATCCAGCCGTCCATTCTGTATCCGGATTTGTTGCGGAAGATGTGATTTTACCTGTACCCGCCGAACTTGTGTCATCGATAACAAGCGTTCCCTTATTATCGATGAGAGCAGTAGATGCGGCGGCATTGGAAATTCCAGAAATAACCTGACCGTTAAGGTCGAGCTTTATATTTTTGTCGCTCGAAATGGTGATGCCTGTTCCAACGAGCTGAATATTTGCAATAACTTTAACAGTATCGCCAGGATCGGCTGCGTCAATGGCTGCCTGCAGGGTAGTGTAGCCAACACCGTCAATAGCAGCTGCAAAAACATTCTGCTCAGGATCGATGATAACACCGTAGGTACCGTCATTGTTTTCCTCGAACGTATAGCCATCATTCTCGGCGTATATCTCGCTGTAATTGGTGGCAAAGGTACCGCCGGTGATGGAGATCGCATTGTTAATATCGCCATCACTCGCATAGCTGAAGATACCATACTCGCCGTTGAGAGTACCACCACTAACAGAGGCAGCGCCCATGACCATGCTGGTAGTTACAGCGCCATTCAGTGCAACATTGCCGTTGATGATTGCATCACCGGACACGGAAACGCTTGCATTTGCAGCACTCTGACCGTTGCTGTAGACATATACCGCGAGGTTATAGGTGCTCTCGTTGGACTTCAGTTCACCGCCACTAATATTCAGAGCCATCTCGGGAGCTGCTGCTGAAGCGCCTCCGGGCAGATGGAACTGAACTGCGCGGGTACCTTCGATATAGCCGCCGCTGATATTTACAGTATTTGCTGCAGTGCCGAAGGACACCTGACGGATAGCGTGACCATTGAGGTTCAGAATCCTGCCGCCCTTTACATTCAGAGTTGCTCCTGCGTTGGTGTTGATTGCATAACTGGCGTGACTCATAGCGGCAGTGGTATTTTCCACGGTACCTGCCTCAATAGTCAGAGTGCCCTCATTCTGGATGGTTGCGTTATCATAACTATAGGAGGAGTCAGCATTACCGATGTACTTGTAGCTGAGCTTGCCGTTCTGTTCCTCACTGCTATCGGTAATGGTTAAAATCCCCTTATTGACGATCATATCGTCGGCCTTGCTCTCGGTAGTCTCGTAAGATACGGTCTTGCCGTTCAGATCAATGATAATCTCGTCATCAGCAGTGACAAGCAGTTTTTCGGTCAATTCCACATCTGTCAAAACAGTAATGGTATCACCGTCAGCTGCAGTGTTAATAGCAGTCTGCAAGGTCGTATACTTATCCGCTTCAATCTGTGCTACCCAAGTATCGGAGTTGTTTACGATCTCGCCATCCTGAGTTCCAGAGGAATTATCATATGCAAAAAGGTGCTTGCAATTTGCTGAGATATTATCCAAAGTAGTGGTTGAAATGTTATTTTCCACATTCACAGTCTGCTGAGGAAGATTACCTCCGACAGTTTCGCTAAACTGCATACTGCCGACTATGCCGCCGGCAAAGGTTGCTGCTGTAATGGTTGCTGCCGTGTTTTCATTTCCTGTCACATTTGCAGCGTTATATACTACGCCAGCAATACCACCGGCATCGTTGCCGCCTGCGACAGAACCGCTGTTCTTGTTACCGGAGACTTCAATCACTTCTCCAAAACCGTAATCATCACTGGGATAACCGGGATAGCGAACCCAACCGATGATACCGCCGGTACCGTATCCGGAACCGGTGTTTGTGACATTGGCAGTGTTTGTACAGCCAATAACAGAACCGGCAATTTTCTGTTCACCAACAATGCCGCCGACATCCGCATTACTACCGGAGATCGCGCCTGTGTTTGTGCAGTTAATAATATCTGCGGTGGAAAGACCAACAATACCGCCAACGCCCAATGGACCGCTAACGGTGCCATTGTTTTTACAGCCGCTAACCGTCATGGTTTTGCCTGAGGCAGTATAATATGCTGCACCTGCGATTCCGCCAATATTATACACACTACCCGTGATAGATGCATTATTTGTGCAGTTGCTGATGGTTCCCTCATAGGTCATTGCACCGACAATACCGCCAACATACTTTGCGCCGCTGATGGTGCCGTCTACCGTAATGCTTGAAACAGAAGAATTGCCGACCATCAGACGAACTGCCGCACCAACACGCTCACCGGTGCCGGTAATAGCTACGCTATCCAACACAAGATTTTTAACTGTAGCGTTGTCCACCACTCCGAACAGGCAGTTAGTCAATCCGGAAATGGTGTAGTTGCCGCCATCGAATGTGCCCTTGAAGGCATTGCCAGTATAACTGGGACTATCAATGGCCGCATTACCGATAGGAGTCCAGTCGTCGGAAAGAGTAATGTTGCTTGTTAAGACAACAGTCTTTCCAGCGTAATCGGTGCCGCTATTAACGGTCTGTGCGAATGCTTTTAATTCATTTTCGTTGCTGATCGTCAAATCAGCATCTGCTGCCAGTGCTGCAGGAGGCATCGCAACAATCAAGCAGAACGTCAGCAGTATAGCAAGAATTCTTTTTTTCATGTTATTTACCTCTTTCAACAATTATTTGTATCGGATTATACCGAATAGAATACGGATATAAAATTTATCCGCCACCGCCTTTCAGTTTACACATGGAAATACTGTTAGGTATTTTGCAGAATGCTCTGCAATTATTCAATTCTGTCATTGCTCCACCTCCATATATGCGATTCGGAAATGTCTACTTTTTCGAAACATAAAAATCTACAATTTAACACTGTATTTTTCAGCCATTTGTATTGAAAAATCCAATAAATCATAGTATAATCATTGTGTACTGTAGCGGATATAGAAATCCGAAAAAGTAGACATTTATAGATTTTCAGTTGAATTCGGTAATCCCAACTTTTCGAATCGGCGGGCCTTGTCGAAAAACGAGCTGACCGGCATATTGCAGACTGCAGCGGCCTGTTTCACACTGATATTCTTCGATCTCCATGCTTTGTGTACCTCATAGAAGTTCTCCGGCAGAGGTAATGGCGGCCTACCGAACTTCACGCCTTTGGCTTTTGCCGCAGCAATTCCCTCGGCTTGGCGCTGACGGATATTGGTTCGCTCATTCTCTGCCACAAAGGACAGAACCTGCAGAACAATGTCCGACAGGAATGTTCCCATCAGATCTTTGCCGCGGCGGGTATCCAACAGCGGCATATCCAACACAACAATGTCGATGCCTTTTTCCTTGGTCAGATGCCGCCACTGCTGCAGAATTTCTTCATAGTTTCTTCCCAGACGGTCAATGCTCTTGATATAGAGCAGATCGTCTTTTTTTATTTTACGGAGGAGTTTCTTATACTGCGGTCGGTTAAAATCTTTGCCTGACTGTTTATCCAGAAAGATATTCTGCTCCAGTACTCCTACCTCTTTTAACGCTATCAGCTGCCGATCCTCATTCTGGTCACGGCTGCTGACGCGGATGTAGCCCCAAGTGTTCATTTTCAGTCTCCTTTTTATTTTCTCATAGACAGTTCGTCCTTTCGGTTCCGTATATAATTATCCATAAAAATGCGACCAGCGGTGGTGCGCCGCAAAAGCAAAGACAGCCACGATTTCTCGTGACTGTCTTGCAATATGCTGATTATGAATTTCCGTTGTCGCTACTAAAATTTTTTTAGTCCAGCGGTTTGTACTCAGTTACTGCTTTGAAATAATATTCCGGATCGCCGTTAAACACCAACTCTGCATAACCAACCGGGATATTATAAATCAGGTATTCAACTCTACAGCGATGGTGCCGTCCGAATATCTCGGCTCCACACAACTGGTATCCATGTTATATTCTGCGGATAATAAGGATTTTACCAAAGATCCTCCTTGTCTGATAAAAATGAAAATCCCGTCTGACTTCCTGTTAGAAATCAAACGGGAGCTGTCCGTATGCACCTCGGAAACCGTCAACTAACAGTTGATAAGCGAATTCGTTCCTTATCACTGTTCAGCCATCTGCTTTATGAGCCTGTATTTATAAATTCTTCAGGTCTGTTCGGAAAAAACTGTACTGTAGTTTTCCTGTGTCGGCAATATTTCTGACTCCATATTTTGAAAGATGACAGTCAGCCGTCTCTCATCGTCGGAGACAATATATTCATAATTGCGGGCGCCTGCACCGATTTTCGTATGGATATTATCGTCCGCTATGGAAAGCTGCAGTGCGTCATATAACCGATTATATGACGCGACCGTGAGCTCCTGCTCTGCCGCCTGAATAAATGTCATGATGTAATACGTATATATATCGGTATCCTCAGGGGATGCTCCGGCTTTGCTAAGAATGAGCGATGCCTGATAAAGGGAGTCTGTTGACCGATCCGATAGCCATGTAATGCTTATATTGGCTGTGATCTGTATGATATTTACGCCATCCGATGTAATTTGTACCTCCGGCAGTTCGCCGAAATCATCACGTACTAAACTTTGCAGCCGTTCCGAAAATTCCGCAGATGTTATTTCACGGTCACCGGCGCAGGCAGTACAGCACAGTATTGCCAGAAGAAGTATGAAGCTGTATAATTTTTTCCATCCGGTCATGGCAATTCCTTTTCTATTGTTTTCGGCATATATGTACGGCATACTGAAAATGACGGCGGTTAGTCGGACTCGAAGTACATCGTCTCCGTCCGCGTGCGTGTGCCGGACACAAGGTGACTGCTCCTGTCGGCACAGCTCGTGCTAATCAAGAGAAGTTTCGTTTCTGCCTGCTGCAAAACAGCTTCGCCGTCGGGAGCAGGAGCAACCCATTGCGTTATAAGATTCGGAGTACAGCATCAGGCGTGCCGAGTCCGCTCATCCGCTCTTCCAGCTCTTTAAGAGACATTTTTTCCGTCACAAAGGATAGGTATCCGTTCATTTCGTCCGATTTTGTCAAAAATTCTACCGGTCCTACGTCCTTGAGGATCGCCTGACACCCTTCGGCAAAGCTTTCTGCGGGCATTCGCACATAGAAAGAGAACGCCATTTCCCTGTAATCGGCAAGATAGGATTCAGGCGCGGCGGTCCATGAAATGGCAGCGGTATCGCCGTTCTTTCCCGTTGCGATGTCAATCATATCAGCGACCACAGCGCTTGCTGTCGGAAGATTTCCGGCGCCCTTTCCGTAAAACATGACGTCGCCAACCGCATTCCCTCTCACCAGAATGCCATTGTAGACATCCTCGATGTTTGCCAGTTGGTTGTCATAAGGTACAATACAGGGGAACACTGCCATATATATCCCAGCCTCCGGATCGGACGGTTCTTTAAGTCCGGCGTATCCTATCAGCTTCACGGCGCCGCCGTACTTTGCAGCGTCGCGAACCTGTTCGGGCGTGACAGCGGAAATGCCCTCGGTTTTTACCTTGGAAGGATTCACCGCCTTGCCAAACGCGAGTGCGGCGAGAATGCAGATTTTACGGCAGGTATCGATGCCGTCAATGTCTGACGCCGGATTCCGTTCCGCATATCCCTTTTCCTGCGCTGACTTGAGCGCCGCATCAAAGCTTTCATTCTTCTTTATCATCTGTGTCAGGATATAGTTTGTCGTTCCGTTCAGAATGCCGTTGATTTCAAAAATTTCATTTGCGGCAAGACAGATGTTGATGGGGCGGATAATCGGTATACCGCCGCCAACGCTCGCTTCAAACAGATAGCGCACATTGTGCTCGCGTGCAGCTTTCAGAAGCTGTGCACCGAAGCCTGCGACAAGCTCCTTGTTTGATGTTACCACATGCTTGCCTGCTTCAAGGGCGGCGAGACTGAATTCATATGCGGGATGAATGCCGCCGATAAGCTCGGCGACGATACTCACATCGGGATCTCTCAGAATGATGTCGATGTCCTTTACCACCCGGTCAGCCAGCGGATGGCCGGAAAGGTCCCGAATGTCCAGTATGTATTTGATGTTGATTTCTTCTCCGATTTTTTTGGAAATGTTTTTTGTATTTTCGCAGAGCACCTCGGCGACCCCGCCGCCTACCGTACCCAGTCCCAGTATTGCAATCTGTACCATGAATTTGTCCACTCTCTTTCTGCCGCCGGCTGTAAGTGTTCAGGAACATTTTACTGACTCTATTTTAACAGCGCGTCCCGCACCGGTTTCGCATCCGGTTGTTTGGGGAAACGCGTATACCTTTATAGATTTCTGCGCCCCTCAAGTGCGCGGAACAGGGTGACCTCGTCTGCATAATCAATATCGCCCCCGACCGGCACGCCGTAGGCAAGGCGGCTGATTCGGATTTCAAACGGCTTCAGCAGCTTTGACAGATACATAGCTGTCGTTTCTCCTTCGATATTGGGGTTTGTGGCCAATATGATTTCCTTTACGGTGCCGTCAGCCAGCCTGGAAAGCAGCTCATGAATTTTTAACTGCTCGGGTCCGATGCCGTCCATCGGGGAAAGCGCGCCGTGCAGAACATGATACAGCCCCCCGTATTCCTTTACCTTTTCCAGCGCCATGACAGCCTTGGCGTCCTCAACGACGCAGATAACGGTTTTGTCGCGGGACTCATCGGCGCATATTCTGCAGATTTCCGTATCGCTGATATTCTGACACACTTTGCAGTGCATGATGTTTTTTTTCGCACCGAGAATCGCCGAAGCAAACGCCTCCGCTTCCTCCTCCGTTCTGTCGAGAACGGAAAATGCAAGACGCACGGCAGTCTTATGTCCGATGCCGGGCAGGCGTTCAAATTGTTCGATCAAAGCCTCCAGCGGTCTGATATAATTTGTCATACCGTTTTTTTCCAATACAATGAATAAATTTTACCGAAGGTAAATGCTCAGGCTTGATTTGCTGACGAGCGTTTTAAATCAGCCCCGGAAGATTCAAGCCGTTTGTAATTTTTGCCATTTCGTCGGAATTGGTCTGCTCCACTTTCTTTATGGCTTCGTTTACACCTGCGGTCAGGATATCCGCAAGCGTCTCTATATCATCGGGATCTACAATTTCCGGCGAAATATCGATAGAAAGAATTTCCTTTGTGCCCGAAATTTTAATGGTAACCGCGCCGCCTCCGGCAGTAATTTCATAAGATCTGGCATCCAGCTCCTCTTGCAGAACGGCCATATCCTCCTGCATTTTCTGAGCCTGACGAATCATTGCGTTCATATTCTGCGGGCCGCCGCCCACTCCCTGTGGCAATCTCGCTTTCATTTTTATTTCCTTTCTTAACGTATATCTGCGGTCGTGCCGAAACGGCAGACCACGTCCTTTTTTTCAGTAGGAAGCCGGTTCCCCGACGAGATGCGTCTTTGTAGCGTCGGAGAACAGTACGTCTGCTGACTGTCCGCGTTACATGTTTTATTCATCGGCGCTTTCCGCAATCTCATCTATCGGCTCTTTCATCGGTTGCTCTCCGCCGGATTTGCGCTCGCTTACAATGATATCGTGTTCCGCATACACGCGCCCGCCGGATTCCGCGCTGACCGCCTCGGCAAGACGCTTCAGCGTTGCCGGAGAGGTTACCATTTTTACGGAGAACGAATCGCCGGCATATAAATAAAGCTTGCCGCTTTCCTCATCCGCGTATGCCTTGTAGGATCGCAGAAAGGCTGATACGCCGGGATCGCTTTCCTCCATCCTTTTGATGACCTCCGGCCATTTCGAAAAGAGACGCGCTTTGGGCTCTATGTCCGCAGATATACGGCGCGCCGAATCCCGCTTTGCATTCGGCAGACCTGTGTCATGCCCCGGGGACTCGGAGGGCTTCTGTGCAGAGGATACTACCTCCTGCCGCGCACCGTCGGCTGCAATATTCACGCTGCTGCTTTCGATGACAGCCAGCCTGCTTTCCAGCGCGGCCAGACGAGTCAGCAATGCGTCGTTTGATGTATCCAAACCTGGATCGCACATGCGTATCAGGGTTCCCTCGGCTAAAATCCGTTTGGAAACCGTATTTTTCTGCATCGCCGTCAGTGTTTCGTCGAGCAGGCGGCAGTGCAGCAGAAGCGTTTCCTTTGAAAAGCCGGCCGTGAGTCTTTGTAGCTCATCGTATTGCTTCTGCGGCAGATCTACATATTTTTCCGCATCTTTGACACAGCTTATGACCAGCATATCCCGGTACACGGAGGAGAGCGACTGCCAGAAGACAGACAAATCTCTTGAGGATTGATAGATACCGGCAATGCATTCGAAAATTGTCTCTAAATTTTTTTCCTGTACCGAGCGAATAACGGAAATAAGCGTATCTGTGTTGCTGACGCCGAGCAGCTCGGAGACCTCGGCGTCCGTGAGAGCATTCCCATTCACCGGCATGCTGCCGGCACAAAGCTCCAGCATACCGATGGCATCGCGCATGCCGCCGCCCGCCTGCCGGGCAATCAGAAACAGCGCGTCATCCTCTATTGCAATTTTTTCTTCATCCGCGATGCGGCGCAGGCGTTCGCTGATGGTTTGGGTTGAAATGCGCCGAAAATCAAATTTCTGACACCGCGAAAGGATAGTCGCGGGAATTTTATGCAGCTCCGTTGTAGCAAGAATAAAAACGATGTGCTCCGGAGGTTCCTCAAGGGTTTTAAGCAGAGCATTAAACGCGGATATCGACAGCATATGCACTTCGTCTATGATGAAAACCTTTTTCTTGACGGCTGAGGGTGCATAAGCTACGTCGTCCCGGATTTCACGGATGTTATCTACGCCGTTGTTGCTTGCGGCGTCCATTTCAATGACATCAACGATTTGACCGCTTTCAATTCCTGTACAGGACGGGCATGTACCGCAGGGATTGCCGTTCTCCGGGTGCTCACAGTTCAGCGCTTTGGCAAGAATTTTTGCGCAGGTCGTCTTACCTGTTCCGCGGGATCCGCAGAACAGGTATGCGTGTGAAAGCCTGTCCGTTTCGACTTCGTGCCGCAGAATTTTTGTCACATGTTCCTGCCCGCATACATCCGAAAACGTTTTCGGCCTCCATTTTCGATACAATGTCTGGTACAAACGATCACCCCGGAACATAAAGATGGCAAGGTATGAAATAAGGCCATACACCACATACTTGAATTCCGCTCACATGCGCTTGCCGCACCGTCTGCTCGGAACAGGCACCCTTGCAACACATCTAAGAATTTGCTTAATGCTGCTTGGTTCCCCACCTGACATGGTTCACAACCTTCGATCGCGCAAGACCCGTTCTTCATTGCAGACAAAACGCGGCGCTGACCATCCAAGCCAAATCCTCATACGAGGAAACCACCCCTGCTGTAGCGGATTGCAGGTACAGGGCACCGCTGACTCCCCGGCTGGTATGGCCTTATTTCATATCTTGCTTATTCTATTATATCAGAGTTTCAAAAAAAATGCAAGTAGTAAATCATTTTTTATTGCTGCGGTAATCTATACAGCAAAAGAATTGACAGATATAGCAGAAGAGATTATAATGAAAGAAATCAGCCGTCTGCGACGGTGTTTTAAGCGGAGTCTGCCAGATAAATTATATAACGGATATCCCGACCGCTGACTGCAATCGCAGAGCGTGCTGTATAAACAAAACAAAAAGAAGCATCCTGACAGACTTATCGACAGGAAAGGAGCGAATATGAATCAGCAGAAAATTGCCCGTATCAATGAACTGGCGCGCAAGGCGAAAACGGTTTCGCTTACAGAGGAAGAATGCGCAGAGCAGGCTGCCCTCAGACGGGAATATATTGAAGAATTCCGCGGCGGTTTTCAAAGCATCCTGGATAATACCGTATTGCAAAGACCGGACGGTACAAAACAGCCGCTGAAGAAATCTGATAGAAAAAATGAAGGCTGAGGAGCTATGCAAAGAAATGCAGCCATTTGTCAGACGGAAAGCTAAAAGGAACTCTTTCAGAAGATGCGCCCGTGTCTTTACAAAATGAAAATATTGATAAATGAAGAACAAATGCGGCCAATCTTGTGAATTTGCTATGCGCTGCAGATGTTACAACCTCAATGTTTCCAGGGAAAGGTATAGACAATCAATGAAAGTCCGTATAATGATAGCCGCGTTCTGCGGAACAATTTCCATTATTCCGATTTATTGTGTTTTTAAGCTGCTTTTTGATAAAAATGCTGCGGTTCTCACTGTTTTATCCGGCTTTTTGTTCTCTGCGGGAATTTCACTTTGCCTTTTTGTGCATGAAATATGGCTTGACAGAAGATATGGCGAGGCTGCAAAAGCAATTGCTTCACCGGTATTCTTCATCGCGGACGGAAGCTTTCAAAAAGTACGTCAAGTCAGGTTCGGAAGGGTATATTTCTGTGAAAGCGGTATTGTTTTTATTTCAGCCGAGAAGCCTTATAC
>CAKTAA010000071.1 GCA_934526185.1 uncultured Eubacteriales bacterium
CTGATCCTTGCGAAGCTCAATGATGCGCAGACCGTCGGCAAACAGTGCATTGCCCACCGCCTTTACTGTTGAGGATTTACCTGTTCCCGCATCACCCGTCAAAAGAATATTGGCAGCCGGTTTCCCCTCAAGCAGCGCCTTAGTATTGCTGATAATTACCTGCCGTTCTTCCTCGTAATCTACCAAATCGGAAAGCTCCGTTGCATCGGGATGGTTCACCGGCACAATGCGGCACAACTCGTCCACGCAAAACATACGGTTTTTGGCGTAGATGCCGTATCCGCATCTGCCGATATTCTTCACCCGGTACGCAAAGCATTCGGAAAGGTTTATACCACCCGAGGCAAACTCTGGGAGAAACCCTTCCCATTCAAGTGGCTGACGAAGTTGGATGGGGGTTAGATCTGCTGCGGCCTGCAGGGTATTCAGCTCCTCTGCCGTACACTGCTTGATAGCGTCCGACACGGCTTGGCCGTTTCCGATAGTACGTAAAAAAACGTTTTCGCTGTTTTCGCATATATCCTTTATGTATTCGGCAAGGTTGCCGCCGTTGGTGTGATAAAGGAGAGAAACAAATTCGGCATAGGCTCCCTCCGAGGGGGAGTCAAGGTAGCTGTAAAGAGCAGAAAACACTTGATCTTTCAGCAGATCTCGGAAAACCGTCAGCGTTTGAAGACGGATTTTCAGGTGATAAAAATATGTTTTTTCCATATCAGTTCAGAATTGCCCCCGAGGCTCCGCCGGATACCAACGCGGCATAACGCTTCAGATATCCAGAAAGTTCTTTTGTTTTAGGAACAAAGCGTGCCATCCGTTCTTTCAGTTCCGCTTCGCTGAGCTTCAGCTCAATTGTGTTTCCCGGAATATCGATGCTGATAATATCGCCGTCTTTGATCACGCCGATTGGCCCACCTGATGCAGCCTCAGGAGTTATATGGCCGACACAGGCGCCTCTGGTTGCACCGCTGAATCTGCCGTCCGTAATCAGGGCGACGCTGCCGCCGAGCCCCATTCCCATAATCGCCGAGGTGGGGTTGAGCATTTCACGCATGCCTGGGCCGCCCTTCGGACCTTCATATCGGATAACCAGAACATCCCCGGGGTTGATTTTCCCGGCGTTTATGGCTGCCTGTGCATCCTCTTCGCAGTCATACACTCTGGCAGGCCCCTCATGCACCAGCATTTCCGGCAGAACCGCCGAGCGCTTTACAACGCTGCCTTCGGGTGCAAGATTTCCGTGCAGCACGGCGATACCGCCGGTTTCGCTGTAGGGATTTTCGATCGGACGGATAACATTAGGATTCCGGTTAACACAGCCTTCAATAACTTCGCCTATTGTTTTGCAGGCAACCGTTATGCAGTCGGTATGCAGAAGTCCTTTTTTATTCAGCTCGTTCATCACCGCATAAACACCGCCCGCCTCGTCAAGCTCCTCAATATAGGTTCTGCCGGCAGGAGCCAGATGGCAGAGATTCGGTGTTCTTGCACTGATTTCATTGGCGATATTCAGATTGATTTCAACGCCGCATTCATGGGCAATGGCAGGCAGATGCAGCATACTGTTCGTAGAACATCCAAGTGCCATATCTACAGTCAGGGCATTCATCAATGCGTCTTTTGTCATGATATCCCGGGGACGGATATCCTTCATTAAAAGCTCCATAACAGCCATTCCCGCATGCTTGGCAAGCTCGATACGGGCGGAATAGACGGCGGGGATTGTTCCGTTGCCGCGAAGTCCCATGCCTAATGCCTCTGTCAGGCAATTCATGGAATTGGCGGTATACATCCCCGAACAGGAGCCGCAGGTTGGGCAGGTTTTACATTCAAATTCTTTAAGCTTTTCCTCGGAGAGCTTACCGGCATGATAGGCGCCGACCGCTTCCGATATGGAGGAGAAGCTTGTTTTCGTACCGTCAACATGCCCCGCGAGCATAGGACCGCCGCTGACAAAGACGGTGGGAAGATTCAGCCTGGCCGCCGCCATCAGAAGCCCCGGTACATTTTTGTCGCAGTTAGGCACCATGACGAGGGCGTCAAATCCATGCGCCAGTGCCATTGCTTCGGTGGAATCGGCAATCAGCTCCCGCGTGGCAAGGGAATATTTCATCCCTGTATGTCCCATGGCGATACCGTCGCAGACGGCGATAGCCGGAAAAACAACAGGCGTACCGCCGGCCATCGCTACACCAAGCTTTACTGCGTCTACAATTTTATCAATGTTCATATGTCCCGGCACAATCTCGTTATAGGAACTTACTATTCCTATCAGCGGACGGCGTATTTCTTCATCAGTAAGGCCGAGCGCGTGATACAGCGCCCGGTGCGGCGCATTATGCGGTCCAATTTTTAATGAATCGCTTTTCATAGAAAATGAAACTCCTTTCATAGAGAGGAATGCGGTCGTAGCAGAGTATTTACCGGATCACTTCAAAGAGGGAAGCCTCCCAGAAAAAAACATCTTGGAAAAACTGCCACCGGAGCAATAAGCTTTCGCGCTTTCCGTAAAATATGGAAATTAGGAAACGATAGGGAGGCCTGATCTGTGATACCGAAATCTAAATCTGCCGGAGCGACGCTGAGGCTGTTTACACGTCAAAAGCCAAAACTCAGTTATTGATCAACTTATCCTCATCGCTCCAGCTGTAAAGCTTGCGGATATCTTCACCTACGACCTCAGAAGGATGCTCAGAGGCAAGCTTGCGCATAGCGTTGAAGTGAACCTGCGAGCCTGCAGAGGACATGTCAAGAAGGAAGTCCTTGGCAAAGGTACCGTCCTGAATATCCTTGAGAATTTTTTTCATGGTTTTCTTGGTTTCTTCTGTAATAATTTTGGGACCGGTAATGTAATCACCGTATTCAGCGGTGTTGGAAATCGAATACCTCATACCGGAAAAACCGCTTTGATAAATCAGGTCAACAATCAGTTTCATTTCGTGAATACACTCAAAATAAGCGTTTCTCGGATCGTAACCGGCTTCCACAAGAGTCTCAAAGCCTGCCTGCATCAACGCGCATACACCGCCGCACAGTACGGCCTGCTCACCGAAGAGATCCGTTTCGGTCTCAGTACGGAAATTGGTTTCGAGAACACCGGCGCGTGCGCCGCCGATGCCGAGAGCGTAAGCCAGGCCGATATCCCATGCGTCTCCGGTCGCATCCTGTTCAACGGCAATCAGGCACGGGACACCTTTACCGGCTTGGTACTCGCTTCTTACGGTGTGGCCGGGACCTTTAGGCGCAATCATGATAACGTTTACATTTTTCGGCGGCTTGATGCAGCCGAAATGGATGTTGAAGCCGTGGGCAAAGGCAAGCGTTTTGCCTTCCGTCAAATTAGGCTCAATGCTTTCCTTGTAGAGCGCTGCCTGCTTTTCATCGTTAATCAGAATCATAATAATATCGGCAGCCTTTGCAGCTTCCGCGGATGTCATAACCTGAAGTCCCTGACTTTCCGCTTTCGCCCAACTTTTGCTGCCCTCATAAAGGCCGACAATTACATGGACGCCGCTGTCCTTTAAATTGAGTGCATGGGCGTGTCCCTGAGATCCGTAGCCGATAATAGCGACGGTTTTTCCGTTCAATTTCTGGAGATCGCAATCCTGCTGATAAAAAATTCTTGCCATAATACCCTACCTCTTTCTGAATATTAGTATTTTATAAGTTTGTGACTTTTCTGATGGTTGAACTGCCTTTTTCAAGGGATACACTGCCGGTACGGCAAATTTCGAGTATGTTGTAGTCGCGCATGAGGTTGATGAAATCATCTATGCGTCTGCTGTCACCGGTGAGTTGGAAAATAATGGCGTCTTTGGAGTAATCCACGGTTTTGGCATCAAAGGCATCCGCCGCCGCGCGTATGTCGCTGCGGCACAGGGGATCGTTCTGCATTTTTATCAGCATCAGCTCACAGCTTACGGAGTTTTCACTTTCCAGCTCCTTGATGGAGCAGACATCGGGAAGCTTGTACAGCTGATTGACAAGCTGTTGCTTGTTGGATTCATCTCCGTCAAAAATAACGGTAATGCGCGAATACATATGTGATTCGGTTTCGCTGACTGTCAGGGCGCTGATATTAAACTGCCTGCGGCGAAACATACTGGTTACCCGGTTCAGGACGCCGAACTGGTTTCGGACCAGCACTGCTACGGTATATCGGTTCATATCAGTCACCAGCCTTTACAATGATATCGTCCATGGAACCGCCGGGAGGCAGCATGGGCAGAACAAATTCGTCTTTATTGATAGTACAGTCAATTACATACGGTCCTTCGGCACGAAAGGCAGCGGTCAACGCGCGGTCAAGCTCTTCGAGTGTGGAGGCCCTTTCGCCATCGGCCCCGAAATCCTTTGCAAGACCGATAAAATCGGTCTTTCTGTCAAGCACGGTATTGGAATAGTGTTTGTCAAAAAACAAAGTCTGCCACTGCCGTACCATCCCCAGTACACCGTTGTTCATGATGAGAATGACTATGGGGACGTTATAGCTGACTGCGGTGGCAAGCTCATTGAGACACATTCCGAAGCTGCCGTCACCGGTTATGAGAACGCTTCGTTCCTCTGTGCCGAAGGCTGCGCCGATAGCAGCGCCCAGACCGAAGCCCATAGTGCCGAGTCCGCCGCTGGAGACAAAACGGCGGCTTTTTTGAAAGCATAGATTTTGAGCTGCCCACATTTGATGCTGACCGACATCGGTAGCGACTGCCGTGTTATCCCCCAAATGCCTGTTGAGCGTCAGAATGACATTGCGGGGGGTGAGCCCTTTGCGGTTGTCGGAATAATCGTTTTCTTTTTTCTGAAAATCCGCTATCTTTTTTTGCCACTCAGGATGTTCTGCTTTGTCAATCAGCAGCAGGAGCTTTTGCAGTGTCTGTTTGATGTCTCCCCGCAGACCGTGAACAGAAGCGACCGTTTTTGAAAGCTCAGAACCATCAATGTCGATGTGAACAATTTTAGCTTTTTTTGCGAATGCCGCGCGGTTTCCGGTGGCGCGGTCGTTAAAGCGCACACCGAGAGAAACAATCAGGTCCGCATTGTGCATAGCCATTGAGGACGCATAATGCCCGTGCATTCCCTGCATGCCTAAAAAGCGGGGGTGGTTTGTAGGAATGCCCGACAATCCCATCAGCGAGCAGCCTATCGGTGCGTCAATCTTTTCGGCAAGAGCGAGCATTTCCGCCTGTGCGCCGCTTGCAATCGTGCCGCCGCCAAAATAAAGATAGGGCTGCTGTGAAGCGTTGATAGCGGCGGCAGCTTCATCAATGCGAATTTCTTTTGCTGCAAATGTGCTGTCGGGTATTACGGGAGGAACTGATGTATATTCGCACTTTGCGATCTGCACGTCTTTGGGCACATCAATAAGAACAGGGCCCGGTCTGCCAGAAAGAGCAAGCTGAAAAGCCTCTCTTATGGTATCGGCAAGCTGGTTAACGGAACCGACGAAGTAGTTGTGCTTTGTAATAGGCAATGTGATACCGGTGATGTCAATTTCCTGAAAACTGTCCGTTCCTATTTGGGTAGTCGGCACATTTCCGCATATGGCTACCAGCGGGACAGAATCCAGATATGCGGTGGCAATGCCTGTTACGAGATTGGTGGCGCCCGGTCCCGATGTGGATATGACAACACCGGCCTTTCCCGTGGTTCTTGCATAACCGTCCGCTGCATGTGCGGCTCCCTGTTCGTGAGCTGTCAAAATATGTTTGATTTCATTCTGATATTTATACAAGGAGTCGTAAACATTCAGGATCTGACCGCCCGGATAACCGAATACAACATCGCAGCCTTGCTCAATCAATGTTTTGACTATAATATCTGCGCCGGATAATAGCATCCTCTCACTCCTTTTTTAAGTTATCGATGATAAGCTTTCCGCATTCGCTGCAGCTTACCTTTCTACATTTTTCAGCCTCGGCGGGATCAGAAGGCATAATATCCGCCGTTCTGAAGCCTTTATCGAGCATAGCGGATACTGCTTTTTCGATACAGTCTGCCTCATCTGTCATGTCAAAGCTGTATCGCAGCATCATAGCGGCGGAAAGAACGGTTCCGACAGGATTCGCAAGATTTTTACCCGCGATATCAGGGGCGGATCCATGAATAGGCTCGTAAAGTCCGCACGCGGCGGAACCCAAGCTTGAGGAGGGAATCATACCGATAGAGCCGGTAATCATAGAGGCCTCGTCGGAGAGAATATCACCAAACATATTTTCGGTAACGATAACGTCAAACTGAGCGGGATTTTTAACAATCTGCATGGCGCAGTTGTCAACGAGCATATCAGAAAGAGAGACATCAGGATATGCTTCAGCCAAACGGTGTATCACATTTTTCCATAGACGGCTGGAATCAAGAACATTGCTTTTTTCTACTGAGCATAAGCGCTTGTTTCTTTTTCGGGCTGTTTCAAAGCCAATTCTGCCGATGCGTTCAATTTCCGCTTCACTGTAGGTGAGAACGTCGGTCGCCAGAAATTTGCCGTTCACTTCTTCGGTTTTGTGTTCTCCAAAATAGATACCGCCGGTCAGCTCCCTGATGATAACAAAATCAATTCCCTTATCAACAATGGATTTTTTCAGAGGGGACGCGGAGGCGAGCTGAGGCCAGATTTTGGCGGGGCGTATGTTGCTGTAAACGCCCATGCCTGCGCGAAGACGAAGCAGCCCCTTTTCTGGACGCATATCTCCCGGAATGTCGTTCCATTTATCGCCGCCTACCGCTCCTAAAAGTACGCTGTCCGCTTTTATGCATTTCAGAAGCATTTCATCGGGCAGAGGATTTCCCCATTTGTCAATGGCGCAACCGCCCATGTCGATATCCGTGTATTGAAAGGAATGGCCGTAAAGGCCGGCAATTTTGTCCAGTACGGAGAGAGCCTGCTCTATGATTTCAGGGCCAATGCCGTCACCCCTGATGACTGCAATGTTTTTATTCATTTTATTTCCTCCTTTAGGGAGGCCAGCAGCCCGCCGCATTTTATAATATTTTGAATAAAGAGAGGGAAGGGCTGCGCCATATAGATTTTACCAGAGGTGATATCGGTAATTTTACCGGTATTAAAATCTACCCGTACTTCATCACCTGATGAAATGGCTTCCGCCGCATCCGGACACTCCAGAATGGGAAGACCGATATTGATAGCGTTGCGGTAAAAGATTCTTGCAAAGCTTTTGGCAATCACGCAGCCCACGCCGCAGGTTTTGATAACCAGCGGCGCGTGCTCACGCGAGGAGCCGCAGCCGAAGTTCCATCCGGCAACAATGACATCGCCCTTTTGCACCTGCTTTACAAATCCGGAATCAATATCCTCCATGCAGTGAAGCGCCAGCTCTTCTGCATGGGGCGTGTTCAGATAACGTGCGGGTATGATAACATCGGTGTCAACATTATCAGAATATTTAAAAGCTTTTCCCTGAGTGTCCATTTTTATGACCATGGCTTTCGTGCAGCGAAAGCTTCCTTTTTGTGGAATTGGGACTGGAGTGCGCGTCAGATTTTGCGGCAAATAATTTGCGCATTAAATGATTTGCGGCTCAAATTGTAAAAGACTATAGCCGCTTACCTTGTTATAGCCATAGTTTTCCGCAGTGAAAGCTTCCTTTCACGCGGAGCTTGGGCTGTTTTTACATAAAAATAGAAATTTTGCGGAACCGAGGTATCATCAGAACGCCAGCGATTCAAATCGGTGTAACGGTATCTTTCCAATCGAAGCTCTATCCTTGATATTCTGTTATATAACCGGTCAGCGCGCTCGCGGCCGCTGTCGCGGGAGAGGCCAGATAAACCTCGCTTTTAACATGGCCCATTCTGCCTACAAAGTTGCGGTTAGTCGTTGCAATACAGCGCTCACCGGCCGCCAGTATTCCCATATATCCGCCAAGGCAGGGACCGCAAGTCGGAGTGGAAACGACGGCGCCGGCATCAATAAATGCGGTGATATAGCCTTTTTCCGCACATTCACGCATGATTTGCATCGTGGCAGGAATGATAATGCAGCGTATGCCGTCGGCAATCTTCTTTCCTCTGAGTATTTTATACGTTGCTTCCATATCTTCCATTCTGCCGTTGGTGCAGCTGCCGATTACGACCTGATCGAGCTTTACGTGGGAAAGCGAACGTGCGGGTTTTGTATTCTCAGGCAGATGCGGACAGCTAACAGTTGGAATAATTTCTGCAAGATCAATATCTATCGTTTTTTCATAAACTGCATCCGTATCGGCTGCATAAATGACAGGATCGCGTGCGCAGCGTCCGCTCATGTACGCTGAGGTTTTCTGATCAACGGGAAAAATTCCGTTTTTGGCACCTGCCTCGATGGCCATATTGCAGATGCAGAAACGGTCGTCCATGGAAAGGCTGTCTACACCATCGCCGGTGAATTCCATGCTCTTGTACAGCGCCCCGTCAACACCGATCATGCCGATGATAGTCAAAATCACATCCTTGCCGCTGCAGTTTGCGGGCAGGCTGCCCGTCAGACGAAACCGAATGGCAGACGGAACCTTGAACCAGGCTGTTCCGGTTGCCATGCCTGCCGCCATATCGGTACTTCCCACACCGGTGGAAAAAGTACCGAGCGCTCCGTAGGTGCAGGTATGGCTGTCAGCACCTATGATGCAGTCGCCTGCGGTGATAATACCTTGTTCAGGCAGAAGTGCGTGTTCGATACCCATTTTTCCCACATCGTAAAAGTGATTTATACAATGAGAGCGGGCAAAATCACGGCAGCACTTACACTGCTCAGCCGCCTTAATGTCTTTGTTCGGTACGAAATGATCCAGCACGATAGCTACTTTATCTCCGTCAAAGACTTTATCAAAACCGGCTCTTTGAAATTCGTTTACCGCCACCGGTGTTGTAATGTCATTTCCGAGCACCATGTCAAGTCTTGCGCTGATAAGCTGTCCGGCTGTAACCTCATTGAGTCCCGCATGGGCGGCGAGTATTTTCTGCGTCATGGTCATGCCCATAAATGCACCTCCTTACTCCATGTTGCTGAACGCACCGAGCAGTGCGTTTACGCTCGCGTGAATGATGTCGGTATCGGTTCCCGCTCCCCAGCTCATGCGTCCGTTTTTATCCTTCAGTCCGATATATGCTGCTGCAACGCTGCCTGATCCTTGCTCCTGCATGCTGTGTTCCGAGTAAACTTCAAGCACATAATCGGCTTTTGTGTATGATTTTAAGGCGTTGCTTACCGCGTCCAGAGAACCGTTTCCCGAGGCGTGAACAGTAGTTTCTCTGCCATCGCGTACAAAAACAATTTCTGTTTCCACCGTCTTTCCCCTTCGGTGAAAATGCATGTCAGCGATTGATACGGAGGAAGCGTTTGAAAAATAGTTGGCCTTGAAAATTTCCAGTACTTCCGCCGCTTTCAACTCTCTATGTTCATGATCGGATATACTTTTACAGAGATAACTCAAATGCTCGCGCATGCCCGCCGGCAGGGAATAGCCATAAGTATGCTCCAACAAATAGCCTATTCCGCCCTTGCCACTCTGCGAATTTACGCGGATGACATCGGCATCATAGGTACGGCTGATATCACGGGGATCAATCGGAATATACGGTACGGACCACTGATGCATTCCCTTTTCACTGCGGTATTTCATCCCTTTTGCAATGGCATCCTGATGGCTGCCCGAAAAGGCGGCGAATACCAGGGAGCCAGCATAGGGAGCGCGTTCATATACATGCATTCTGGTGCATTTTTCATATGCTTCGACGAGATGAGGCATATTGGACAAATCAAGCTTCGGGTCAACACCGTGAGAATACATGTTCATAGCCAGGGTGATGATATCGACATTTCCCGTGCGTTCACCATTGCCGAACAGAGTTCCCTCTACCCTGTCGGCCCCTGCAAGAAGAGCAAGCTCGGTGTCGGCGACACCGGTACCCCTGTCGTTGTGCGGATGCAGCGATAAGGTTACATGCTCGCGGTATTTCAGATTTTCGCTCATATATTCGACCTGACTTGCGTATACGTGAGGCAGGCTCATCTCCACTGTTACAGGGAGATTGATGATAACATTATTATCGGCCGAAGGCTTCAGCACATCAAGTACAGCATTGCAGACTTCTAAGGCATATTCCGGTTCTGTGCCGGTAAAGCTTTCAGGCGAATATTCAAAACGGAAGCTGCCGTCGTATTCGTCCGCCAGTTTTTTGACAAGCCGCGCGCCATCCACGGCGATTTTCATAATATCCTCTTTGGATAAGCGGAAAACCTGTTCGCGCTGCACCGCGCTGACGGAATTGTAAAAGTGAATGATGGCGCTTGGCGCTCCCTTACAGGCATCGAAGGTTTTTCTGATAATATGCTCCCGGCACTGCGTCAGTACCTGGACGGTGACGTCCCCGGGGATCCTGTTGTTATCAATAAGAGTGCGCAGAAACTCGTATTCCGTTTCGCTTGCGGCGGGGAATCCCACCTCGATCTCCTTAAAGCCCACGCCCAAGAGTATCTTGAAATATTCCAGCTTTTCTTCAAGACTCATGGGTATGACAAGGCTTTGATTGCCGTCTCTCATATCGACGCTGCACCATATGGGCGGTTTTTCAATATGATCCTTATTTACCCATTTATTATATATGCCAGGCGCAGGAAAATAGCCCGCGCGGTACTTGCTTGCATCCATCATGTTCTAATGCTCCTTTTCCGCAATGGCCTCTACTTCAACCAGCAC
>CAKTAA010000072.1 GCA_934526185.1 uncultured Eubacteriales bacterium
GTCTTCTGTCTTTTCAATTGCATACCATTTGTAAACCGATCCGGATAGCGTTTTATAATATGTATTATATCATTTTCTCCGACTTTTTGTCAATACAGAACGTTTTCAGCCCTCTCCTCTCTTACATTCATTATTCAAATCGGCGCAAAATTCATCTGCCCAAGCTAAGTTCCGGTAGGCGCTTGAAAAAACTTTGCCAGACAACGTTGTAAAACACAAATCAATATTTTCAAGCTTTCACCCGATTTTACTTATGGTGCAGGACATTAAAAAGCGGCATGCTTTTCTGCATGCCGCTTTTACATCATCTGCAGTTTCTAAATTTTTCCAAATACTTCTTCGGGATCTGTTTGTTTTCTTCAAAGGTCTTTTTATTATCCCTTTGAATATCGAGGATGCGACAGAAACGCATCAGGAAAAGGTTTCCAGTACTGCGCCCGGATAATAATGCAGAACGATTGACTGCCAGCTTTGACCTTTTCCGGCCATCAGTTCCGCCCCATATTGGCTCATGCCGACTCCGTGGCCAAAGCCTAAAACCGAAAACACAACCTCCTCCTTCTCAGCATCATAGGAAAATGAAAATTCTGTGGAACGCAGGGAAAATAACTGTTGTATTTCCATTCCGGTTATATCATTAGCCGCAAAGCTTACCTTATCGACTCTGCCGCTGCTGTTGTAAATCAGGACGGCATTCTGCAAATCCCTTTTTTCAGCGTCTATACCTGCCAAACGGAGTTTTTTAAGCGCATTGTCGGCAGAGCATCTCACTTCACTGGACAGTCCTTTTAAATCCGTCGTTTCCGGCGTCTCTACCGATGTCAGATAGGGCATATTACAATTCCACAGATTGGATGCGGACTCCGTACATTTCCACGACATCGAGTGAAACATGGCGTTGCAAACCTCACCTTCATAGGTCAATACCGTACCGGCTGTGCTGTCGACCGCCTCCTTCATTTTTTTCAGAGCTGCGCTTGCCTGCTCCTCCGACCACATGTCACAGGCTTCTTCATAAGATAAGTATGCCATGCAGTGAGCATAATCGCCGCAGATATCAGCGCCTCCATGCCCGTCTCTGCGATATTGCTGGTTTTTAACATACAGCACATAGCTTCTGGCAGCTACGGCACATGCGCGCAGCGCCTCCAAATCAAAGCCGGACGGCATTTCACCGAGCAAAGCGCCGTATAAAAAATTTGAAAGCGTCATTTCCGTACATTTTTTTTCTCCGCCTTCCGATGACAGCATAACCGTAATCATTTCATCATCTACTGTTTGTCGAACAGTATTCAACTTCAGATCGTCCGTCAAAGGATGCTTTTGTGCCGCTATCCCCTCATTTTTCTCTGAAATCTCCTTTTCAAACGCGTCTGAACTTTCTATATTTTCAGCCGTTTCTTCACCCGATGCAAAGGTGTGTCCGTCAGTATCAACAATTGCACCCGTATTCTCCTGCCCGCTGGCCCCAGCACTATTTCCTGTCTGAATTTCTCTCCCAAGCATCGCAAAAATTGATGGAATCAGCAGCATAGCAGCAAATAAAACGGCAAAGCAAAATGCGGCAATTCTCATGTTTATGCTCCTTCCTCTCTTTTGCAAATTGCATCTTTTACCTTTATCATCAAGAAAGGAGAGACTCCCTTCCTCCCGCTCAGTTCTATGCGGTTAACAGCTTTCTTCCGCCAGGCTCTTCTTTTATGTATTATACTATAATTTCTGGCATAAATTGCCGAATAAACTGTTTGCAGCAAAAGCCATTCCATGGTATAATTAACATAGCCGTGAAGCTGCAGGACTGACTGCAAAAGGTCAGTCTGGAATATAGTGCCAGAAGTTCCTGCAATTTGCGATAAATCACCTCTGACAGTATTTTTGAAAATCCCGCCTGATTGTGACGATAGGTATTTCAGCAGCCTAACTCAAAATTTTGCAGACACAAAGCCATTCCGAGCGGCCGATACGCTGTAGATTTCAGCAAGGGAGAATCGCCTTTTTCTTACAGAACTGCCGTCTTTTTTATGATTTTTTATACAATACACCTCTCCCTGCGCTGACACAGCTCGGACATTTTCCCTGGCTGTTTCATCTTATGTTATTGTATTTCCTTTTATACCGCTAAGCTTAAAAATAGAGAAAGGAAAATGCCATTAGGCACCGAACGAATATGAATTCCGACCAAAACACCGAAGTTTGTCCGATTACCATTGAAATAGAAAACGGCCGCGCTCCGATACACATGAACGTTTCAGCCGGAACCACTCTTCTTCAATGCATCCGCGGTCTTTCGAAGGCGCCTGCGCTGGACGCCGCGTGCAACGGCAGCGGCCGCTGCGGAAAATGCAAAATTCGGGCATCGGGTTGTTTCAGTCCCCTGACTCATAAGGAATTAAAATTTTTAAGCAAGGCGGAAATAGACCACGGCCTCCGCCTGGCCTGTCAGACAACGGTTCACGGAGCCGCTGTCATTTATCTGAACGCCGACACGCCAATGGAAATCGTGACAGAGGGCAAGCTGGATTCAGCCAGAGAGGCACAAGGGAATGAGACGGCAAAACCGGTCTACGGTCTTGCCGTCGATATCGGAACCACTACGGTTGTCCTATACCTTTGCGACCTTACAAACGGAAAGCTTTGCCAGACTCAAGGCTTTCCGAATCCTCAGCGTCTGTACGGCGCCGACGTCATCTCCCGCATCCATGCTGTCTGCCGGAATCCAGAACTTCTGTCAGTCCAGAGAAACCGCCTTTTACGTGAAATCGCCGTGCATCTTGACATGCTCTGCGCAAAACTTCAGATTTCCTGCAGGGATTTAACGCGTATCGTACTGACTGGAAATACAGTGATGCTTCATCTCATGATGGAAATCTCTCCATGTTCCATGTCTGCCTATCCGTTTCGACCGGCCAGCCTGTTCGGAATGTTTTATCCGGCAGCTGCTTTGGAGCTCCCCACCCTTTCCAAATATGCAGAAATCTATATCCCGCCATGTTTTTCGGCTTTCGCCGGCGCTGATATTGCTACAGGTTTGTTATTTGCAGGAATTCCTGACGCACTGGACAAAAAGCAAACCGTGCTCTATTTGGATCTCGGCACTAACTGCGAAATAGCGCTGGGATATCAGGGTAAACTTTTTCTGTGTTCAACAGCCGCAGGCCCCGCTTTCGAGGGCGGCGGTATTTCCTGTGGTATGCCTTCGGTTGCAGGCGCCGTCGATCACGTGATAACCGACGGCACAGCCATCCGCTGCACTACAATAGGAGGACAGCCTCCGATTGGCTTCTGCGGCTCCGGATTAGTTGATGCGGTGGCTGTCCTCCTCAAAACAGATATGCTTACCAAGGACGGACGCCTGAAAAGTACCGAAGAGGTTCGCGGGCCATTCTGCAGTATGCTCAGAAGTGAGAACGGCCAGAATGCTTTTGCGCCGTTTTCTGCACAATCCTGTTCTATCACAGCAAAGGATATTCGGGAGCTGCAAACCGCTAAGGCCGCGGTTCGTGCGGCGGTCGATACGCTATTAAACATCTGCAAGGTCAGCCCGGGAGATCTCGAAGTCGTTTTTCTTGCCGGCGGATTCGGTTCACGGATGAATCCGGCAAGTGCGGCACGTATAGGCCTTCTGCCCACAGAATGCTTTTCAAAGCTCAGAATACTGGACAATGCAGCAGGCGCCGGCGCAGTCGAGATTTTGCTGCAGCCGGAAAAAATAAGCTTGGCAGATAAGCTTCAGAAAAACGCCGACACTGTAGAGCTGTCCAATACCGATTTTTTTGCCCACGCTTTTCTCAGCACTATGAATTTCCCATCGGAAATTGAAGCATCATTTGAGTGATATTTTTAAATTCTTCTGTCAAACCTCAAAATTTTTGCTAAAATTTAATAGAAGGCAGCAGCAATCCTCTGTACCTTAATCAACACAACTCTCTTCCGGGGATGCCGTCATACTGTCTATTGCTGCAAAAAGAATAGCATAACAAAAACTCCGTGCGGTTTTACAACCGCACGGAGTTCTGCTTTTTATCTGACGTCCGTCACTTCAGGCTAAAGGACCGTCACTGTCCTCATTCGGAAGCTGAATGCCTTTTACTTTAATCACACGGCAGGAGCCGTCAAAAGCGCCCCCCGTGAGATACTGCGTCACACGGCCTCCGACCAAATCCTCATGATCGAAATGCAAATGGCCGGCAATCAATCCTTTAACAGGAGTGTTTTCTCTTGATATCAGTTCAATAAATGCGTCTGCGTTTCCATCATGTACAATTCCCTCTCCTCCCAAGGTGATATCTCTGCCTGTCCACGATTCCTTTACATCATCCGTTAAGGTCGGAGAATACATAGGTACGTGCATCATAATGAGCATTGCTTTTCCTTTATCCATCAATTCTTCGGTCAGCTCAAGCTGTTCTGCGGATATCCTGTCCGTGCTGTTGTCAATAGACAAAAGAATCAGATCCTCATACTCAACATAATGCATGTCAAGGTTTCCTGCCGACAGATCTTCAAGTTTTGAACCGTATTTATCTCTTGAATAATCGTCTGGCTGCAGATCTACATATACCCAGTCATGGTTGCCAAGTATATAGCTTGTCGGTATCGCAGAATTATTGACAGCGTTTGTCAAAAGCGAAATATTGGTTGCCGACGGAAAATCTATGATATCGCCGGTCATCAGTATTCTATCGGCATCGATGTGCTGTGCATAGGCCATATAATAGGCCAGTCTGTCAGCTGATTTCATACCGTCTACCGTAAAAGCAGCTTCTCTCTGCAGTGCGACTTCATATCGGGATTTGACAAGCGGCTCGTCCTCAGGTACCATCGCACACATATGTAAATCGGTCACATGCAGGAAGGTATATTCACTTTCCAACCCGGGTATTGTAATCGTCGTTTCCTGCGGGTTAATATTTTTCAGAACCTCATCAAGAGGAATCGTCGGTTCCTCAGGTTCCTCTTTCCCCGCATAATCCTTATGGAAATTTGTCAGCAAAGTTGCCACTTCCGCGCGGGAAGCAGTGCCTTTGGGATCAAAGCGTCCGTCGCCCTTGCCGGATATGATGCCGGCTTTCTGGCAAACCTGCACTGCCGCTGCTGCCCAATCACTGATTTCCGCTTCGTCGCTGAAAGCTATCGGTTCTGCCTTCTCTTCGAAGGTAATTTCGGCATATTCTGCATAATTCAGCAGCAGCAGACACATCTGTTCACGCGTTATTTCATCCGTTGGGTTAAAGGTTGTTGCAGAGGTACCGCTCACTACGTTGTTTTCCGCTGCCCAGGAGACTGCGCTAAAGTACCAGCTCCCCTCCTCGACATCGTTAAACGGTGTGGAAGTATACCCTTCGCTCAAATCCACTCCGTCATAATTTGCCATTAACTGGACAAACATGGAACGTGTCATTGCTGTCTCAGGTTCAAAGGTTTTCTCCGACGTTCCGTTAAACAGTTTGTTTTCATATGCATAACTTACATATGAATAATACCAGCTATCCTCCTGCACGTCTTCGAACGGCAGCTCAGCCGCCGCAGACGGAACAATAAAGACCGCCGCCAGCATGACAATAGCCAGCAAGCTGGACAACCAACGCTTCTTTTTCATATCTACTTTGATTCATCAGATATCTGTTCAAAACAGGATATCCCCAGAATACTCCTTTCTGCCTGTTTGTATAACGCATCACGTATCCCGACAAACACACAAAAATTGTCAGGATCCCATCTGCTATGTCATTATTCTAACACAATAAATATTTTCTGTCAATAAGGCATACGTAAAACGAATAAAACAAATCTTTCCTAAAATCAAACGATTTTTATCGCAATATTCGTGGTATGAAATTCTTTCACCTTAAGACTGCGCGCGTTTGTCATAGATAGATTGCTGCAGTATCTATGGAAAAATAAGTTTTCTCTTCTATGCGTATGCGCTGCCGATTTTTGCTGCCGGACTTTATGCAAACAAATAGCGTCAGCGGAATTTTTCCACTCAATTGCTTTTTCCGCTGCTGTTATCCGATCTGTTATTTTTGTCTAACGGTTTGCGATCTCCAATGATAGCACTCTAAAGCTTTGTTCTCCCATGAAGTCCGCTGTTTTCAGTCCCGCTCTGACTATAATTATTTTATGCTCTGTGAGAGCACGCAAAACAGCCGAAAAAGCATAAATACTTTTTCGGCTGTTTAAGATGTTCCAAATGGAAAATTTCCGTTTTACGCGATAATTTCGCTTACGACACCGGAGCCAACCGTTCTGCCGCCCTCACGGATAGCGAAACGGAGACCCTTTTCAATAGCGATAGGTGTAATCAGCTCAACAGTCATGTCAACGTTGTCACCCGGACGGCACATCTCAACATCGGCAGGCAGGGAGATGACACCGGTAACGTCCGTTGTTCTGAAATAGAACTGCGGTCTGTAGCCGGGGAAGAACGGCTTCTGACGGCCGCCTTCTTTTTCAGTCAGCACGTACACCTGACCGACAAACTTTGTGTGCGGGTTGATAGAACCGGGCTTACAGAGCACCTGTCCTCTTTCGATTTCGTTTTTCTGAATACCACGGAGCAGAACGCCGATATTGTCGCCGGCTTCAGCGCTGTCAAGCAGCTTTCTGAACATTTCAATACCGGTAACAACCGTCTTCTTTCTCTCCTCTGTCAAACCGATAATTTCAACTTCATCAGACATCTTGACAGTACCGCGCTCAACACGCCCCGTCGCCACAGTACCGCGGCCCGTGATGGAGAAGACGTCCTCAACAGGCATCAGGAACGGGAGATCCGCCTTTCTGTCAGGCGTAGGGATATAGGAGTCGACAGCGTTCATCAGCTCCATGATGGGAGCGTAAACGGAATCGCTCGGATCTTTGGAATCAGAAAGGAGTGCTTCTCTTGCGGAGCCGCGGATGATCGGAATATCATCGCCCGGGAAGTCATACTGTGAAAGCAGATCGCGGATTTCCATTTCAACCAGATCCAGAAGCTCTTCGTCGTCTACCATGTCGCACTTGTTCATAAACACAACAATTGCAGGAACACCAACCTGACGGGCAAGCAGTACGTGTTCACGCGTCTGCTGAAGCGGACCGTCTGTTCCGGCAACTACGAGGATCGCGCCGTCCATCTGCGCCGCACCAGTGATCATGTTCTTGACATAGTCAGCGTGGCCGGGGCAGTCAACATGAGCATAGTGACGAGCATCCGTCTCATACTCAACGTGACGGGTGTTGATGGTAATGCCTCTTTCTCTTTCCTCGGGAGCATTGTCGATCTGGTCATATGCGAGAAATTCAATGTTCTCGTTTTTCAGAGCAAGTGTCTTCGTGATAGCTGCCGTCAGTGTTGTCTTACCATGGTCAACGTGTCCAATGGTACCAATGTTTACGTGCGGTTTTGTTCTTTCGAATTTAGCCTTTGCCATTGCATTTTCCTCCTCAAATTACGGTTTTTCCGTATTTTTTATAATTAGCATCTTTTTTTGCGGGCTCTCAGTTATTTTTTGCGCGATTGCTGATGATGGTTTCCTGTATGGACTTCGGCACCTCAGCGAAGTGGCTCGGCTCCATGGAATATACGCCGCGTCCCTGTGTGCGGGAACGAAGCTCAGTCGCATAGCCGAACATTTCAGACAGCGGTACCATCGCCGTGATCTGCTGTCCGCCTGCAATCGGATCCATGCTTTGAATCTGACCGCGGCGACTGTTCAGGTCACCGATAACATCGCCCATATAATCGTCCGGCGTAACCACAACAACCTTCATAATCGGCTCGGTTAATGCCGGATCCGCCTTGCGCATCGCTTCCTTAAACGCCATGGAACCGGCGATCTTGAACGCCATTTCGGAGGAGTCCACCTCGTGGTAGGAACCGTCGTAAAGCGTTACCTTTACGTCTACAACCTCATACCCTGCAAGGACTCCGGACTGCATTGCGCCGCGGATACCTGCGTCGACAGCGGGAATATATTCCTTCGGTATCGCACCGCCGACCACCTTGTTGATAAACTCGTAGCCCTTACCCGGCTCGTTGGGTTCGATAATGATTTTACAGTGACCGTACTGGCCCTTACCGCCGGACTGCCGTGCATATTTCGTATCCTGATCCACTGTTTTCCGAATCATTTCCTTATACGAAACCTGCGGTGCGCCTACATTGGCCTCCACCTTGAATTCGCGGAGCAGACGATCGACAATGATCTCCAGATGCAGCTCTCCCATACCGGCAATAATGGTTTGGCCGGTATCGCTGTCCGTATATGCGCGGAACGTCGGATCCTCCTCAGCCAGTTTGGAAAGGGCAATACCCATTTTCTCCTGTCCGGCCTTGGTCTTCGGTTCGATCGCTACGCGGATAACCGGTTCCGGAAACTCCATAGATTCCAGAATGATTGGATGGTTTTCGTCGCACAGTGTATCACCGGTCGTGGTATTTTTAACGCCGACGACTGCTGCGATATCGCCGGAATAGCACACATCAATGTCCTTGCGGTCATTGGCATGCATCTGCAGGATACGGCCGAAGCGCTCCTTGCTGCCCTTTGTCGAGTTATACGCACTGGTACCTGCTTCGATTTTGCCTGAATAAACACGGAAGAAGCATAACTTCCCGACATAAGGGTCGGTCATTATTTTGAACGCCAGAGCAGCAAACGGATTGTCATCTCCAGCCGGTCTTTCCTCTTCCTCGTCGGTATCAGGGTTGATTCCCTTGATAGCCGGAATGTCGATCGGAGACGGCATATAATCGATTACTGCGTCAAGCAGCTTCTGTACCCCTTTGTTTCTGTACGAAGTACCGCACACTACCGGCACCATCTGGTTGCTGATAGTCGCCAGACGTATGGCCCGTTTGAGTTCCTCAACAGTAAACTCTTCACCTGCACAGTATTTTTCAAACAACGATTCATCGGTTTCCGCAACGGAGTCAATCAGGTTCTGACGGTATTCCTCCGCCATCTCTTTCATATCCTCCGGGATCGGTTCCACTACGACGTTTTTCCCCAAATCATCGTAGTATACATCGGCCTCCATGTTCACAAGGTCAATGATGCCGCGGAAAGAATCCTCTTTTCCGATCGGTAGCTGTATCGGCACGGCGTTTGTTTTCAGCCGTTCCTTCATCATGGATACGACGCGGAAGAAATCCGCTCCCATGATATCCATTTTGTTTACATACGCCATGCGCGGCACGCCGTATTTATCGGCCTGACGCCACACGGTTTCAGACTGCGGCTCTACGCCGCCTTTTGCGCAGAATACGGTCACGGAGCCGTCGAGGACGCGCAGTGAACGCTCGACTTCCACCGTAAAGTCAACGTGTCCGGGGGTGTCGATAATATTAACGCGGTTTCCCTTCCAGAAACAGGTTGTCGCAGCAGAAGTAATGGTGATGCCGCGCTCCTGTTCCTGCTCCATCCAGTCCATTGTCGCGCCGCCGTCGTGTACTTCGCCCAGCTTGTGCGTTTTTCCGGTATAGAACAGGATCCGCTCTGTCGTTGTCGTTTTTCCGGCATCAATGTGCGCCATGATACCGATATTCCGCGTGAGCTCTAAGGGATATTCTCTCGGCATTGCTCTTGAAACTCCTTCTTCATCTGATAACGGATGACCGCTATCAATATCTGTAGTGGGCAAAGGCTTTGTTTGCCTCAGCCATTCTGTGCATCTCTTCCTTTTTCTTCACGGCACCGCCGGTACTGTTCATAGCATCAACAATTTCACCGGCAAGCCGCTCCGCCATGGTTCTCTCGCTGCGAAGCCGCGAATAATTTCTCAGCCACCGCAGCCCCAGTGTCAGGCGTCTCTCCGCTCTGACCTCCATCGGGACCTGATAAGTCGCGCCGCCGACACGGCGGGCTTTGACCTCAAGCACGGGCATGATGTTTTCGAGCGCAGCCTGGAAAGCCTCAAGCGGATTCTTTTCCGTTTTTGCTTCCACCATGGCAAACGCATCATACACAATTTTCTGAGCAACGCCTTTTTTGCCGTCATACATGATGTTGTTCACAAGCTTTGTCACAAGCTTGGAATTATAAAGCGGATCCGGCAGAACGTCTCTTTTTGATATTTGACCTCTTCTCGGCACTGTACTTCCCTCCTTCATTATATCTGATGAAATCACAGGTACTCGAAAGTATTCCGTTTCGTAAATGCATGTAAGAAATCAAGCGGGCTGCATATATAAACATACGTTTATGAAAACAAGTCGCTTTTTACTCGCATATACGTCTGAAATTTAACATTTGGGAATCTCTTGTTCCCGAAGCACCCTTATTTCTTGGCTTTCGCCTTTTTCGCGCCGTACTTAGAACGGGCCTGATTACGGTTGGCAACTCCCTGCGCATCAAGCGTTCCGCGGATAATATGGTACCGTACACCAGGCAGGTCTCTTACTCTTCCGCCTCTGATCAGCACAACCGAGTGTTCCTGCAGGTTGTGGCCGATTCCGGGAATGTAAGTCGTAGCCTCCAGACCGTTTGACAGTCTGACTCTGGCGATTTTCCGCATAGCGGAGTTCGGCTTTTTC
>CAKTAA010000073.1 GCA_934526185.1 uncultured Eubacteriales bacterium
AGATAAAGCTTCTCTTGAAGCTAATTTTAGAGAGCACTTTGAAAGATTAAATCGTGTTAAGCTAAGTGATGCCGAATTCACACGCCTGCGAGATGGTATTGTAACCCCGGATGTATTTGCCGCCGCTAAAGCTCTGCGAGAAATGAACACATTCAAGCGTGATGACGATACACCTCTGCAATATACGCTTGTAAATAAAAATTGGTATAAAAACGAATTTGAAGTAGTCAATCAGTTGCGGATTAATACAGAAAACAGCAATCATCGCTATGACGTAATTATCCTAATCAATGGTATTCCTGTTGTTCAAATCGAGCTGAAAACATTGCACATCACACCTAAAAAGGCCATGGAGCAAATTGTTAATTATAAAAATGATCCCGGAAACGGTTATACAAATTCCTTGTTGTGCTTTATGCAGATCTTTATTGTCAGTAACGAAACCAAAACCTATTATTTTGCAAACAATCATGTAGAGCATTTCTGTTTTAATGCAGATGAGAGATTTTTGCCTATATATGAATTTGCCGACAGAAACAACAAAAAGATATCAAATCTTTATGATTTTACTACAAGTTTTTTACTCAAAGGCACCCTTGGAGAATTAATAAGCAAATATATGGTGCTTGTGGCAAGTGAACAAAAATTGATGATAATGCGTCCGTATCAGATTTATGCTGTTAAAGCAATCATGGACTGTATCGACGAAAACAGAGGGAACGGATATATTTGGCACACCACTGGAAGCGGAAAAACACTTACATCCTTTAAAGCATCAACGTTATTAAAAGATAATCCTGAAATTGAAAAGTGTATATTTGTTGTGGATAGAAAAGATCTGGATCGGCAGACTCGATTGGAGTTCAACAAATTTCAAGAAGGCTGCGTGGAGGAAAACACCAATACAGAAAATTTGGTCAGACGCCTCACATCAGATAACTATAAAGATAAAGTTATCGTTACTACCATTCAAAAATTGGGACTGGCTCTGGATGAGGGGAGTAAAAGGAACCAAGAGAAAAAAAGAAAAGGACAGCTCACTTTTAAAGAGAGATTAGAAAAACTCCAAAATAAGCGTATTGTTATTATTTTTGATGAATGCCATCGCTCTCAATTCGGAGAGAACCATGATTCAATTAAAAATTTCTTTCCTAAAGCACAACTTTTTGGCTTTACAGGGACGCCGATTTTTGAAGAGAATTCCACCTATAAACAAATAGACGGTACCTGGGGTTCCTACAGAACAACAAAGGATGTTTTCCAACAGGAGCTTCATGCCTATACCATTACCAATGCAATTGAAGATGGAAATGTATTGCGTTTTCATATTGAGTATTTCAAACCTGACGACTCGCAAAAGGCAGCTAAAGCTGATTCCACAAGCAGCAAAATAAAGATAGCTGAAGCAATCATTTCAAAACATGATGCCTTAACATATAACCGACGCTATAATGCTGTTTTCGCTACGGCATCCATCAACGATGCGATTGCATATTTTAATATATTTAATGATCTGCAGAAAAAATTAAAAAAAGCTCATGAAAACTTTACCCCGCTTAACATTGCTTGCATTTTCTCTCCGCCAGCAGAGGGGAATAAGGATGTAAAACAGCTTCAGGAAGATCTCGAACAAGAAAAGGCCGACAACCAAGAAAATCCTGACAAGAAAAAGGCGGCGCTGAAAGCGATTGTCAAAGAATACAACGAGAAATATGGTACAAGTCACAGCATAAATGAATTTGATCTATACTATCAGGATGTACAGAAACGCATCAAAGACCAACAATACAGCAATACGGATTATCCACATGCAAACAAAATAGACATCGTTATCGTTGTCGATATGCTTTTAACCGGTTTTGACTCCAAATATTTAAACACCTTGTATGTAGATAAAAGCCTCAAGCAGCACGGTCTGATTCAAGCTTTTTCAAGAACAAATCGTGTGCTGAATCCTACAAAACCTTATGGAAATATTATTGATTTTAGAGGGCAGGAAAAAGAAGTTGATGATGCAATCAAACTCTTTTCCGGAAAAGAAAATGCCGAAAAGGTAAAAGAGATTTGGCTGGTAAGTCCGGCTCCTGTTATAGTTGAAAAACTGGGGAAAGCACTTACAGCGCTTGAAAAGTTTATGAAATCACAAGGTCTTGCGTGCAAGCCTGAGGAAGTGAGCAATCTTAAAGGAGATATTGCCCGTGCGGAGTTTATAAATAAGTTCAAAGAGGTGCAGCGCCTGAAAACGCAGCTTGACCAATATACCGAAATAAAAGAGGAGCAGGCAGCCGAAATTGCCAGGCTTTTGCCCGAGGACACTTTGCGCGCATTCCGGGGAGCCTATCTTGAAACAGCCGAAAGGCTAAGGGAACAGCAGGGAAAAGATATCCCAAATCAAGTACCCGAGGTAGAACAGCTTGATTTTGAGTTTGTTCTGTTTTCCTCAGCCATTATTGATTATGACTATATTATGTCGCTTCTTTCTAAATACACTAACTTCGATGTCTCGAGGAAGGAAAAGCTGACGAAAAAAGAATTGGTTGATCTCATTGCCTCAACCTCTAATCTGATGGAAGAACGTAAGGACATTGAGGGATACATCGAGGAACTTGAAAAATATATTGAAACTTTCGAGGGGAAGAAGGGACTTACTGAACAGGAGGTAATGGACGGGTATAAAAAGTTTAAAGCTGAAAAATCTGAAAACGAGCTTATGGCGCTCTCCCATAAACATGGTATTGAAGCACAGTCCTTACAGGCATTTGTCGATGCTATTATGAAAAGAAAGATTTTTGACGGTGAAAAGCTAAATGATTTGCTGGGGCCGCTTGATCTTGGTTGGCGTGACAGAACTATGAAGGAATTGGAGCTTATGGATGACTTGATTCCGCTGCTCAAAAAATTAGCCGATGGCCAAGAAATTGTGGGGTTAAAAGCGTATGAATAAGAAAAGTAAAATTGTATTAATTCCAAAATATAGGTTTTCTGAGTTCAAAATAGCAGCACCGTGGAAAATGACTCCACTTAGTTCCTTGGCAGTTAAAGTGACGAATAAAAACAAAGATGGATTAGTAACTCGTGTGTTAACAAATTCTGCTGTTGATGGAGTGATAGATCAAAGTGAATACTTTGAAAGAGAAATTGTAACGAAAAGTAATATTTGCAATTATTATATTGTAAATGAAGGGGACTTTGTATACAATCCCCGAATTTCATCTTCAGCGCCTGTTGGACCAATCTCGAAAAACAAAATCGCAAAAGGCATCATGTCTCCGCTGTACACGGTATTTCGGTTTAAGAATCCTCAAAATGATTTTTATGAGCAATATTTCAAAACTAACATATGGAATGATTATTTAAAAACTGTTGCAAACACTGGCGCAAGATATGATAGAATGAATATTACTGCAGATGATTTTATGGCAATGCCGCTCCCTTTTTCATCAGAAGAAGAGCAGCAAAAAATAGCCGATTGCCTGTATTCGATTGATGAATTAATTGATGCAGAAAATAAAAAGTTATCAGCGCTGAAAGACCACAAAAAAGGATTGATGCAAAAACTTTTCCCTGCCGAAGGAAAAGCTGAACCGGAGTGGAGATTTCCGGAGTTTAGGAATGGTGGGGAGTGGAAAGCGGCTATAGTATCAAAGCTGGTTACAACAATTACACCGCCAAAAAAAATACCTTCTTCCGAATATTATGCCAATGGAAAATATCCAATTATAGATCAAGGGAAGGAATTCATTTGCGGCTGGACTGATGATGCTGATGCTGTAATTGAATTCAAAAACAAATTATTAATTTTTGGAGATCACACATGCATTTTAAAACTTATGAATAGGCCTTTTGCTCAAGGCGCTGATGGAATAAAAATTTTATTAACAGATAAAAAAATTAATACTGAATTTTTGTTTCATTATCTTTCCTTTAATCCGGTAAAATCTGACAGCTACAAAAGGAATTTTTCTGAATTAAAAGAAAAAACTATTTTCTTTCCCAGAATAGAAAGTGGTGAACAACAAAAAATAGCCGATTGTCTTTCTTCTGTTGATGAACTTATCACTGCGCAAACCGAGAAAATTGAACACCTCAAAATCCATAAAAAAGGATTAATGCAAGGATTATTTCCCTCAATTGAGGAGGTTAGCCGATGAGTACAAAAAGGTTTACAAATTTAAAAAGCTTAGCAAGAAATATCCGTGATACCCTTGGCACAGCAGATACATCGGACACTAAAAATTACTATCTTCTTTTTGCCTACAATGGAACCGGAAAGACAAGACTTTCCGGAGAATTTAAAGATTTAGGAAAAAGAAAAATTCGCGCAAGCGAAGAAAAAACAAGAGATACTTTGTACTATAATGCCTTTACAGAGGATCTTTTTACCTGGGACAATGACTTGGAATCAGATACGGATAGGCGGCTGCTTTTTAATACAAACTCTCACTTTTTCGATGGTTTAAGAGACCTTGAAATGGAAACTCGTATACGGGAGTTTTTGGGGGTTCACGCTGACTTTGACTTTACTATCGATTATGAAAAGGGCTATGTCAGCTTTTCACGGGAAGTCCGAAACAGAGAAGGAACAGAGACTCTTACTGGAATTAAAATCTCTCGCGGCGAAGAAAATATGTTTATTTGGTGCTTCTTTCTCGCCATAGTGCAGCTGGTAAAACTCGAAGCACTGTCCTATGACTGGGTCAAATATATTTACATAGATGATCCGATCTCATCTCTTGACGACAATAATGTTGTGGCGGTAGCGTGTCAACTTGCACAGCTTCTCAAAGATTGTCACATGAAAACGGTTATTTCTACTCATCACGCATTGTTTTTTAATGTAATGTATAATGAGTTAAAAAGAGAAAATACAGCAAGCCGGTTTTTGAATTTTAATAAGGAAACGGCTAAATATGTAGTAAAAAATACAGGAGATACTCCTTTTTTTCACCATGTCGCATTGTTAAAGGAAATGAAAAAGGCAGCAGATAGTGGGAAAATTTATACCTATCATTTCAATATTTTGAGGAATGTTCTTGAGAAAACGGCAGCATTTCACGGATTTGATAATTTTTCGGCGTGTTTAAAGCGAGAAGAAGATGATTTAGACGGCGTGATCTATGCGCGAATGACAAATCTGCTAAGTCACGGAAATCATTCCATGTTTAATCCTGTTGAAATGGTTGATGACAATAAGGAACTTTTTAAAAAAATATTGAACGGATTTATGGAAACCTATAAATTTAATGCTGACTTATTTACAGAGGAATAGAGGTGTCCGCTATGAATGATACACAACAAAAAGAATTAGGAAAAACCCTTTGGGGGATTGCTGACAAACTCCGCGGAGCGATGAATGCGGACGACTTCCGTGATTATATGTTATCGTTTCTTTTCTTGCGTTATCTTTCCGATAATTATGAAACGGCTGCAAAAAAAGAGCTGGGAAGTGACTATATCAATTGCGAAAAGGAGATAGAAAACACAGTTAACTCCGAAACATATAAGGAAATGGCGGATGAACTGAAACAACAGGTAATGGATTATTTTAAGGCATTGCCAGTAAATAAACTACCGGTTAATGAAGATGAAACAGACAAAAAAGTCATTCAAAATGCGCGGCAAACACAAATTGATGAGTATGAAATTTTGCTTGAAAGCGGAAACTTAACCCCGCTTGGAATTTGGTATATTCGAAATTTAGATCAAGTAAGTTTCTTTGAGAAACAAATGCGCAGAAAGGTTCACTTTGTTATAAAGCCTCACTATTTATGGAGTAATATATATGAATTGGCGCGAACAAAAAGCAATCAGCTTTTAAAAACTCTGCAGAAGGGTTTCAAATTTATTGAAAACGAATCCTTTGACAGCACTTTTCGCGGTTTGTTCTCAGAGGTCAATCTTGATTCTGAAAAGCTTGGAAATAACTATGAAGCACGCAATGATATGCTTTGTTCCATTATAACTCAAATTGCCGAAGGACTTGCTGAGTTCACGAATGAAATTGATCTCTTGGGGAATGCTTATGAATATTTAATAGGTCAGTTTGCCGCAGGATCGGGTAAAAAGGCCGGAGAATTCTATACACCACAGCAAATATCCACCATCCTTTCCCGCATTGTAACACTCGATAGTCAAGATCCCCAAAATGGCAAAAAAGCATTTATCAATAATCTTTTGGATTTTGCCTGTGGCTCCGGCTCCCTGCTCATCAATGTTAAAAAGCAGCTTGAGCCTAATAGTATTGGTCAAATTTATGGGCAAGAAAAAAATATTACAACTTATAACCTTGCTCGTATGAATATGCTGCTGCACGGTTTTAAAGATTCGGAATTTCAAATTTTCCATGGTGACTCCTTGACCAATGATTGGCCGATACTGAGCGAGATGAACCCAGCCAAAAAAATGATGTTTGATGCAATAGTAGCAAATCCCCCTTTTAGTTACCGTTGGGAACCAGATGATACTCTTGCAGAAGATTTTCGCTTTAAAAGCTATGGCCTTGCGCCAAAGTCAGCAGCAGACTTTGCTTTTCTGCTACACGGATTTCATTTTTTAAGCAATGATGGAACAATGGCAATCATACTGCCCCATGGTGTTTTGTTCCGCGGCGGAGTAGAAGAAAAAATTAGAACAAAGCTGCTGAAAGATGGAAATATTGATACTGTTATAGGCTTACCCGCTAACCTATTCTTTTCTACTGGCATACCAGTTTGTATTCTTGTGCTTAAAAAGTGCAGGAAATCAAATGATGTGCTATTTATCAATGCAAGTGAGTATTACGAGAAAGGGAAACGCCAAAATATTCTTTTACCGGAACATATAGACAGAATTGTTGAAACCTATCAATTCCGTAAAGAGGATGATAAAAAGTACTCTCGCCGTGTCTTAATGGAGGAAATCGAGAAGAATGGTTTTAATCTAAATATATCTCGCTATGTAAGCACGGCAGATAAAGAAGAAAGTATTAATCTCGCAGAAGTAAAAAAGAGTTTAGATAACATTGAGCAAGATATTATCACTGCAAAAGCTAAGTACAATAAGTTTTTAAGAGAACTCGGCTTGCCTGAGTTGAAATAGCTGTTTCTGTAAATTTTTATATGAAATCAATTGCAGCTAATTCTATTTTTAATATCCCTGTTTTGGGGGAGCATCGCTCGTATTCAAAGCAGACTATCAGAGATTACAGACGCATCGTCCCGCACTGCATTTTGAAAGTATGAGCGATGCTGTCGGTAACGGCATGGAAAATAAAACTGAATAACCGGAATACAAAGCTGACCAAGTAAAAAACGCGGCCAGCTTTTCTGCTTATTGAAGGATAAAAGCATACGCTCGAAAACCACCCTGCTTACAGGGAAAGTAGAGCGCCCGACCGAGAGCGGAAAAGCCGTTGTTCCGTCAGATATTATGAGGTGGGGTTAAAAACGGCGAAACTGAAGCCATGAAATTTTACAAAACCACGTGAATCGGAGAAGTGGATAAGCGAGAGGAATCTATACAGGAATTATGGACAAACGAAAACCTATATTGAAATGTCGAAGCTCACCGCCGAATTGTAGCGAATATATCTGTTAAATCGAAGCGTATGAAAAAACGGAAAAGGATCGAAAACAGCAGGAAATCCAATTGTCATCCACTATGCGTTCCAATTGCCTGAACACAACGGTATGTCGTCAATACAAAAAGCAATGCGGACCATACAACAAACATCATAAATAGCAGTAACCGCAAGGCTTTACGTTTTCCGTTATCTTTCGTCAACAGGTTTTACCGCTTCGCACGGCAAAGCGTCACTGCTGTTACCTATACAGTACATTCAAATAACAATTGCTGTTCAGCTCCAGATTTCGAAAGATAATAACATAAGGTTGACAAAATTACTCCCTATCTGTTATAATACAAATATATTTTTAAAGCGTAGATACGTTTTTTGATACTGTACAATTCCATATCGGCTTGTGTCGGACATGAAAAGGCATGGAGATGCCTTTTTTGCATTGTAACAATGTTTGTATCTGCTGCCGTAAAACCGGCAGGGGACTCTGCGAAAAGCGGCAAACAGCGGGGGGCATTTTACATACGCCGCACGTTCAGCCGGCCCCTTGAACGGCGAAAAAGTTTCAGCACTGTATATAATGGGAAATTGTATTTTTACTTATATTTTCATTTGCGAAAGGAATGGTTATTAAAGTATGAAAAAAGTAGCGGTTATTATGGGAAGCGACAGCGATTTTCCTAAGCTCAAGCCGTGTCTGCAAAAGCTGCGCACATTCGCGATACCGTTTGAGGCGCGGGTGATATCAGCGCACAGAACGCCGGAAGCTGCAGAAATCTTTGCCGGAAATGCAAAGGAAAACGGATTCGGTGTTATCATTGCCGCAGCAGGTAAGGCGGCGCATCTCGGAGGCGTTCTTGCAGCATATACGACGCTGCCGGTGATCGGACTTCCGATTCAATCATCAACCATGGACGGTATGGATTCCCTGCTTTCTATGGTGCAAATGCCGAGCGGTGTTCCGGTGGCAACAGTTGCCATAGACGGGGCAGCCAACGCGGCGATTTTAGCGGCACAGATTCTCGCGCTATCTGACGAAGAGCTTGCCGAAAAGCTGAGGGCTGAAAAGGAGCGTATGAAAACAGAGGTGCTCGACAAGGATCGGGCATTGCAGGAAAAAATGAAGGAGATTTGAGAGACGGAAGCTTTAGACCGCCGCCGATAATCACAAGGGAGTGCGTTGGTCGAAGCCGTCGATGTTATATTTTATGAGAAAGAAAGGAAAAAGGATATGAGCCAGCCGGTATTTGAGGGAAAAGTGAGAAGCGTACATGAAGCGGGAACGGATAAACTGCTGATGGTAACAACCGACCGCATTTCCGCGTACGATGTGATCATGCCTACGCCGATACCCGATAAAGGGAAAATTTTGAATCAGCTTTCGATTTTCTGGTTTTCGTTTACGGAAAAAATTGTGAAAAACCATTTTATTACGGAGGATATCAACAGGTATCCGGAGCCGTTCTGCGGCGATGAGTCCCTGCGCGGGCGCTCTATGCTTGTAAAGAAGCTGAAGATGCTGCCGTTCGAATGCATTGTGCGCGGGTATATCTCCGGTTCGGCGTGGGAGAGCTATCAGAAGGACGGAACAGTGTGCGGCGTAAAAATGCCTGCGGGACTTCGTGAGAGCGATCCGTTCCCAGAGCCGATCTTTACACCCTCTACAAAAGCAGAGGAGGGACACGATATCAACGTCAGCTATGATTATATGGCGGATGCGCTAGGAGAGGAACTTGCCTCGAAACTGCGTGACAAGACAATAGAGGTATATACAACCTGCGCGGATTATGCGACGGAGCACGGCATCATCATTGCAGATACAAAATTGGAATTCGGATTGGACGAAAGCGGTGAACTGGTCCTGGCCGATGAGGTGCTGACACCTGATTCCAGCCGCTTCTGGCCGGCATCGGCATATCAGCCTGGTAAAACGCAGATGAGCTATGACAAGCAGTACCTCAGGGATTGGCTGACCGAAAACGGTTTCCGCGGCAAAACTCCCGCGCCGGAGCTTCCGCCGGATGTGGTGGAAGCGACGCGGGCGAAATATGCGGAAGCTTATGAAATTCTGACGGGAAAACCGTTCTGACAGCAAAAGCGATTGGGAGACTACCGATATTCTGTAAAAGGCGGGAGGATAGAGATTTGAAAAATGTAGCGGTGTTTGTATCGGGAGGCGGGACAAATCTTCAAGTTCTTCTTGATGCGTGGGATCGGGGCGAAATTCCGGACGGACGTCCTGCGCTTGTACTTTCAAGCCGTGCAGGGGCTTACGCACTGAAACGTGCGGAAAGCCGCGGAGTGCCGACCGTGGTGGTTCCGAGGAAGGATTACGCGGACCGCGAAGCGTATACTGACGCGCTTTGCAGCGAAACGGAGAAACACGGGATTGATGTGATCGTGCTTGCAGGATTTCTCAGCATTTTCGGAGAAAAGCTGATACACCGGTATCCGAACCGCATCATCAACATTCATCCGTCGCTGATCCCGAGCTTCTGCGGTGAGGGCTTTTACGGACTGCATGTGCATGAAGCGGCGCTTGCCCGCGGCGTCAAGGTGACGGGAGCAACCGTGCACCTGGTAAACGAGATTTGCGACGGCGGCCCTATACTACTGCAGAAAGCCGTTGAGGTACTTGACGGAGACACGCCTGAAACGCTTCAGCGCCGGGTGATGGAGCAGGCGGAGTGGGTGCTGCTGCCCCGTGCTCTTCAGATGCTTTGCAGCGGTAAGATTGATCTGAGGGACGGAATTGCTGCCGGAAAGGAATAAAAAAGCTGTCATGCTTTATCCCAGGGCCGGACAGCAGGGGATAGTTTTCTTCAGAAGTATAAATTCAGTTTTTAATAGAGAGG